>CAYZUW010000022.1:0-22140 GCA_964481325.1 uncultured Saprospiraceae bacterium | reverse complement strand
CTACTATGTAGTAGAGAAAAAGATGGGAGTCAAAAAGCGAATTATTGAAGAAGACATAAATGTTGATGTGTGAGGCCTCAGAAAATCTGCATTATAGGTCCAGCGTATCCATTGCGCGGTGGCCTGGCTTCCTTTAATGAAAGACTAGCATATGCCTACCAAGAAAATGGGCATACCGTAAAACTCTATACCTTTTCACTCCAGTACCCTTCCATTTTTTTTCCTGGCAAAACACAGATCTCTGAAGACCCTGCACCAAAGAATCTGGATATTGAAGTTTGCATCAATAGTGTCAACCCATTCAATTGGCTATCCATCGGGCGTAGAATCAACAAAGAAAACTTTGACTTAATTATAGTTCGTTTTTGGATTCCATTTATGGGCCCTAGTTTAGGTACTATATTAAGGCGAATAAAACGAAATGGAAAAACAAAAATCGTTGGACTGATTGATAATATTATTCCACACGAAAAGAGGATAGGCGATACTATTCTAGCGCAGTATTTTGTGAATGCGGTAGACGGATTTGTGGTGATGTCCAGAGCTGTAGAACAAGAAATGCAGGGCTTCGTCAAGCAACAGAAGGTATCTTATGTGCCGCATCCTATTTATGATATTTATGGCGATGCTATCCCGCAAGCAAAAGCAAAAGAGAGACTACAGCTAGAAAAAGCGTCACTTCATATTTTGTTTTTTGGATTTATTCGTGCCTATAAAGGATTGGATATTCTCATCGAAGCGATGAGCCATCAAGTAGTGAAAGACTTAAATTTAAAATTGGTAGTAGCTGGCGAATACTATGACCAGCAGGAAAAGTATGAATCGCAAATAACAGCTCTAGGGCTGTCAGATTCTATAATATTACATACCCACTTTATTTCAAACGAAGAAGTGGTCAATTATTTTAGCGCAGCTGATTTGGTTGTTCAGCCCTACAGAACAGCTACCCAAAGCGGTATTTCGCAAATCGCTTATCATTTTGAAAAACCTATGGTGGTAACCAATGTAGGTGGCTTGCCAGAGATAGTAGACCATCAAAAAAATGGCTATGTAGTGCCTGTTCAGGCGGGCGCCATAGCAAATGCTATAGGTGATTTTTTTAACCAAAACAAGAGCGCAGAATTCACCCAGGCAGTAAAAGAAAAGAAGAAAGAATTTTCTTGGTCAAATTTTATGAATGCGATAGATAATTTGTGAATCTTTGTCCATTAATATTTGCAATGTATGTTAAATGAAATAAAAGAAATTATTGCCAGCAGTATCATGACTAAGCAAAGTCTGCTTACGGATGATAAGTTGATATCTGTTATTGAACAAGTTGCAGATGTCTGTGTCATTGCGCTCAAGGCGGACAAGAAAATTTTCTTTTGTGGAAACGGAGGGAGCGCTGCAGACGCACAACACTTAGCGGCGGAATTTACAGGACGATTCCTATTAGATAGAGACCCCTTATATGCTGAAGCACTTCATGTCAATTCTTCTTACATGACTTCTGTGATCAACGATTATAGTTTTGAAGAAGTCTACGCAAGATTGGTCAAGGCGAAAGTGAGACAAGGAGATGTATTGATTGGCATTTCTACTTCTGGCAATTCTTTGAATATTATAAAGGCACTGGAGCAGGCACGAACACAGCATGCCATCACCGTAGCTATGACGGGTGCCACAGGCGGAAAACTTGCATCTAATTGTGATTTTCTTCTCAATATGCCCTCTAGCCAAACCCCACGTATACAAGAAGCGCATATCATGGTAGGGCATATCATCTGCGAGTTGGTAGAGAAGCGGATCTTCAAAAATAATATCGCCTAATGGCTAGTAAAAAGTACCCCTTCTTATTTTTAGATAGAGACGGAGTCATCAACAACCGCCTTCCGGGCCAGTATGTAAAACATATTGATGATTTTGTTTTTATGCCAGGCGTACTAGATAGCTTTTCTCGACTCGCTCAGAAAACTGAAAAAATTATCATTGTTACCAATCAGCAAGGTGTAGGCAAATCTATCATGAGCTACGAAGAGCTAGATCTTATACATGAGCACATGAAGGCTAGTATCGAAAAATCAGGTGGTAGAATAGACGCTATATTTTCATGTACAGAACTGGCCGAGGATAAACTCAACTGTCGTAAACCATCGCCCGCTATGGGTATGTGGGCAAAGAGAAAATTTCCTGAGATAGATTTTAGACGTTCTTTAATGGTAGGTGATTCGGCCTCTGATATCCAATTTGGGCAAAACCTTGGAATGGATACGGTACTCATGGAAGGAAAAAACGAGGACAAAGAGGCGCTTTCAAAGCTCCGTCCTGACTATTCCATTAAGAAATTCTCCAAAATAGTGGATATTCTCTAGCCTTATATTATTTTAGAGTGTGGATTTCCTCTTTTTGATTTTTAGAGTCTATCTGCTATTTAGAAAAATACAAACTAATATGATATTGAGACTAATACTATCCATCTTACTTGCCTTGCCATTTTTGCTTTCAGCACAAGGATTGGAATATGATAAAAGTAAGCTTGTTGGCATGACTCCTGTCAAGGTGAATATGATGGAAGCAGCTGGAGGGTTTAATGCAGAACTTACTCAAATAGCAGCTCCTCCGCCAAGTGGAACTTCTTATAGAGACGAATTGGCAAGACAAAAAGCAAAAAGCGCAGCCTTGTATCCTCGCCGAACTTCACAGAATATACAAAATAGAAGTGTCTTGGAGCAACCTACTATAGAACGATCACTAAAGGGAAATAACGGAACAGGTGGGCGCCCGCTTGATAATAATTTTGCTGTTAACAATGAAGGGCAGTTGGTAATGTTGGTTAATTCTAGTATAGAAGTCAAAAGTCCTCAGGGTATTTTGAGATTAGGTATGACACTGGAAGACTTTGCCGATGCCTTACCAACAAATGCCTTTATGTTTGATCCAAAGATTAATTTTGATCCTATCGCAGATCGGTATATCATGACATGGCTAGGGGGTAATAACCCTAATACATCGATTATAGTTTTTGCCTTTTCAGAAACAAATGATGCTACTGGAGATTGGAATCTCTACGGCTTTACAGGAAATCCTAATGACAATGGAACTTGGTCAGATTACCCGATGATTACTTACACCAACGACGAGTGTTTTTTGACACTCAATTCTATTTTAGATGGCGTAGCATGGCAAGTAGGATTTACCAAAACGATTATTTATCAAATTAATAAAGCGCAAGGATTCGCGGGGGAAGAGTTGGACATCACTTTGTGGCAGGATGTATTTTATGACGGAAAACCAGTTAGGAATGTATGCCCTATCAAACCAGCTACGGAGGTAGCCGGAGACGAAGTATTTTTCCTTAGCAATAGAAACTTTGATATCACTAATGACTCTATCTTTTTTATTCATATCAATGGTAAGCAAGATGTTGCTGAGTTATCAGTCGATGTACTGAAATCAAACTTAAACTATGGCGTACCACCAGATGGCGAACAAGAAGTAGGATTCTTAGCAACTAATGATGGCCGTATTTTGGATGGATATCTTTTGGGAGATAGGATAGAATTTGTAGGTAATAGCATCAATCATAACAATGGACGTGCCAGCGTTTTTCATGGTACGATTCGAGACGTTTTTACTGCGCCTAGTTTGACCGCCAACATCATTAGTGATGACAATCAGGACTACGGTTATCCGAGTATTGCCTACACCGGTTTGGAACCAACTGATCTAGATGGAATCATTATGTTTTCTCATACTGCTGTTGATAGACCAGCAGGTCATTCTGCGGTTTACTTCAATTCCTTAGACGAGTATTCTGATCCTTTGACACTCAAAGAAGGTAACTCTTATATAGATATGATTGACAATTCTGACATAGAACGATGGGGAGATTATTCTGCAAATCAAAGAGATTTTATAAATCCAGGTATGGTTTGGACGGCCTCTTCCTTTGGCAACACGGTAAATAGAAACGCGACTTGGTTGTCTCAGCTGGCTAGACCAGGAGTATCCGTATCTACACGTGATGTGTTGAGTCCTGTAGAGATTGCCGCTTTCCCAAATCCTACAAACAATGATCTCAAAATTACTTTCGAAATCAATGACGTAGACAATCTTTTGCTACAAGTAGTAGATCTAAGTGGCCGTATAGTCAAAGTGATACATAACGATACCCCGAAGCGACAAGGAAAATTAGAATTTACAATGTCTACCGCTCCACTTACACAAGGAATTTATTTTCTACAGATTATCGCAGATGGACAATCTATTGGTAACGAAAAGATAGTCGTACAATAATATAATATCCATTTGGGCGTGCCCGCTGCCGATTCGCTGAAGAAGCGAATCGGCAGGGTCAGGTCTTCCATGACTCCGCGTCCGCTTCGGTCCTAGCGGACTAGCACCAGCCTCCACCACCAGGCAGCCCGCTGGTGCTATCATTCCACCCCTTCACGCGGTTTAATTTGTTAGTGAGTTTGTTTGTTAGCCTGTTGGCTTGCTAGCATGTTGGCTCGTTAGCCGGTAAGCTTTCAACTTTCAACTTTCAACTTTTATCTTTCATTAACAATCCATTATCAATCAAGCCTTCTCTTTTATTATCTTTAACAAAAAACTATATGTCAAAACAAATACTTCCTTTCTGCCTATTAATTCTTCTCTTCAATTGCGCTCAAGACCCACTGGAGCAAATTGATAAAAACGAATTATTTTTTGAAGACATAAGTCATCTACAGAAAGATAGCTTGCAACATCCTTACAATTTAGACAATACCATTTATCGACCGGGTTTAGAATTTTGGTTCAAGTATTCATACACCGATTCTATCGGAGTAGAATATATGTTCTCAAGGGAGGGGTATGAATTAACCCCAAAATCCATTATTACTCCAAAGACTATTATTGATATTGGATTTACTGTAGAGCCTGGGACAGGAGTGTTTGGTGAGGACTATGATCAAACACTTATAGATTACCATTACATCACTTCGGATGAAGAAGATTTATGGCCTAGACATTCCTCTGGAATTGTGGAAAATGATGTGAATGTTTGGATGCATCCTTTTCGGTCGCATTGCTATTTCCAACTGACGCAATACGCTCCATATCCATATATAAAAAGGAACCTTGAAGTTGGTGAAAAATGGAGATGGGAATTAAAAACCGGCAATAATTATGATTGTGCTTCTTGGGGTACATTTGAAGGCGTTGTTCTCAATGAATACGAATACCAAATTATAGAAAAAGGTAGAATCCTAGAAACTGACTTTGGCGATTTAGAGTGTGTAGTTGTAGAGGCTATTGGTATTAGTGATCTGGGTCCTACCAAATTGATCTCCTACTTCAACGAAAAGCTAGGTTTCGTCCGACTCGAATACGAAACCATCAATCAAGCTAAAATGGTTATTGAAATGGTGAATAAGACAAAGAGGACCTAGGAGCTAGGCTCTAGCATCTATTATGAAACCCTCTATTTATCCGCGACATGCCAGAGGCATCAAAGCTCGACAAGCCGAAGGCGCGTAGGGATAAGAGATGGAAATGGTTCCTTAGCCCTTTAGAGTATAGATTTGCCAAATAAATATACATTCTATTCTCAGAGATATAAGCCTACATATTATAATTAAACTAGGGCTAAGGAAGGAATGGACAGCTCGACCACGTCCATGCAAGGCGATAGCCGTAGTATGGGCTGTGGATAGCCCCAAACAAACATAATCAAGCAATTTGCCGTTTTAGATGTATAATTGCTGAGAAAAGGAATAAATAATGGTGATTTTAGAGACCTAAAGACGTTGAAAAGTTACTACTAATTACCTATCTTTGCACTCGCTCTCCAAAAAGGGCTTATTTATTACTAATTAAAACGGTACACAATGCCTAAAATGAAGACCCACTCTAGTGCTAAGAAGAGATTCAAGGTTACTGGTTCAGGGAAAATCAAGCGTTACCAAGCAGGTAAAAGACACCTTCTTCGTAAGCGCGGAAAAAAAGCAAAGCTTAGGCTTACTGGTTCTACTATCATGGCTTGTAAAGGCGATGCTAAAAGAATCAAAGCACTACTTTGTATCTAAGACATTTATTTTTTAACGAGAATACAGGACATCAAGCGCATAAAGCCCCTGTATTGAACTAAAATTAACAACTATGCCACGGTCAGTCAACTCAGTTGCCTCCAGAAAAAGAAGAAAGAAAATCTTAAAAGCTGCCAAAGGATACTTTGGAGCTAGATCTAATGTCTACACTGTTGCTAAAAATGCAGTAGAAAAAGGTTGGACATACGCCTATAGAGATCGTAAGAACAAGAAGCGCGTATTTAGAGCCCTTTGGATAGCTCGTATCAACGCTGCTGCTAGAATCAACGGCACAACTTACTCAAAATTGATGCACGGTCTCTCTCAGAAGGAGATTGGATTAAACAGAAAGGTATTAGCGGATATGGCTATGAACCATCCTGATGTTTTTGCTTCAATCGTGAAGGAAGTAGCATAAATAGCCAATCAGTAGCTCTTTGGGTTACAAGGATATTGGTTTAAAGGCCTACGCTGCACAGCATAGGCCTTTTTTCGTTATTATAGATCAAGTGTGAGTCCACTCTGGAACTCATGGAACTCTAAAAATGCCTCTTTTGAAATATTATTACTATTTTTATCTATGGCCGAGATGGAAATGTCTGAATTGTTTTTTAATGAATTGGAGCAGCTAGCAGATAAGCAAAGCGAACTCTCCGATGCAGAGGTGGTTAAAGTGTTGTTTAATCTGCTTCAGCAATTATTATCCAAGCAAACTTCAGAAGAGCATCTACATTTTTCCACTTTATTTTCAAGGGTGGCCTATGTCTGCCAAAAACACAAGGTGCCAGGCGTGTTGCAATATGAAACGCACCTTTTTAGAAAGGCATATCAGCAACTGAATAAGTATGAGGCTAATGATATTAAACAATTGGGTTTCAAGGTAATGTTAAGCCTTGTGAGTCTTATCTATGAGGAGTCGAATCCAATGTCACTGTTGAGCTATGCTAAATATCGTTCTCCCTTATTGGACAGGAAGGTCAAAATTAAGTCTTTTCGGTCTAGTGTGGAAGTAGTCCTCACCGAGGATTTGCCGATGGAGGAGGTATTCAAAGGATATACAGACAATGGGGAGGAGGTAAAAGTAGCTTATCATATTAGCGATCGAAATGAAAATTTTGACTCGAGCATCGCCTTAATCAAATCAAAATTCAAGCTTCCCATCACGGTGAATCTCATCGATGTAGAGATAGATCAAGCAGGAACGTATCGACCAAAAGCATTTGTGATATTGCCAGACTATTTGATGGATGTAACTGCTGTGGCGTCTTGCTTTAAGAACTATGGGACAGAACCCAATTTATATTTGCTCAACAAGATCAAACCTTTTCATTCTTCCATACCATTGATGATTGGTAATATCGCCAATTTCTTTTTGGATGAATTGGTCAATCAGCCAGATGCCGATTTTGATAAATTGTTTATACAAGTATTTCGATTGAATCCATTGGCTTTTGCGCTGATGGAGGACCGTATGATTTTCGAGATTAGAGATAAATGCAAACAGCATTATGATAATCTTAGGAAGGCGATACAGGTAGATATAAAGGCGGAAGGCATTGATCCTGCCAGTATGGTTTTGGAACCTTCTTTCTACTCACAAAAATATGGATTGCAGGGGAGGCTAGATGTGCTAGATTTGGGAGAAGATGATAAAAATTCAATTATTGAATTGAAGAGTGGAAAACTATTTAAGCCCAATCCTGATGGAATCAATCCGAGTCATTATATTCAAACCCTGCTGTATGATTTGCTTGTGCGTTCCGTGTATGGCACCCGAGTCAAATCGATGAACTATATCCTTTATTCTGCTTTATCGGATCGGGCTCTAAGGTACGCAAGCCCATCCAATGCGGCGCAGATGGATGCTATACAGGTAAGGAATATAATGCTTTCTTTAGAAGAAGAACTGTGCGGCCTACGACCTGAAAAAGATATGGACTTGGGTGTTATAGATAGAGTACTATCTAGCAAGGATTTGGTAAAGGTGAGTGGTTTTGAACTCAATGATCTGAATAATTATGAGGAATTAAGTGCTACTTTGGATGAATTAGAAAAACCATATTTCTTGTCCTGGATGGGCTTTATCGCTAGGGAGCAAAAAATAGCAAAACTGGGAGACGATAACGCCTACTATAGTAGGGGGCTTTCTTCTTTGTGGAGAAACTCTTTGACCATAAAAGAAGAGAACTACAGTATCCTTCAGCGATTGGAGCTGATAGACCCAGAAGGGGCTGCGCAAGATGAAGCAGTGATTCAATTGGCGCGAACACAGTATACCAACAAACTAGCCAATTTTAGACAGGGGGATTTGGTAGTGATATATCCATTCAAAAGCGAGAACACCAATGTACTTCGAGAACAGATGTTTAAGTGTACCCTAGTGGCGATTGACGCAGCCCATGTGTCGATAAGATTGCGTGCCAAGCAATCCAATATCTCCATCTTTGAAGAACATAAATACTGGAATGCAGAGTTGGATAAACTAGATACAGGCTTCCATAATATGTACCGCTCTTTGTATCGATTTCATGCCCAAAAGACGGATAAAAAAGACTTGATCTTAGGGAAGAAAGCACCAGCTACTCCTTCAACTATACCTATAACGAAATGTGAAGAACTCACAGAAAAGCAACAGGTTGTCTATGAAAAGTTGATTCGATCGAAAGATTATTTTTTACTTTGGGGCCCTCCTGGCACCGGAAAAACCAGTGTTCTTTTAAAGAATGTAGTTTCTCATTTTATAGAAAATACGGAAGAGACTATTTTGCTTTTGGCATACACTAATAGAGCAGTAGATGAGATCTGCAGTGCCTTAGAGTCTGTCCCTGGTTTGAAAGGAGATAGTTATTTGCGTATAGGTTCTAAGTATGCTGCAGACGCTAGATATACAGATAAATTACTTAGCAATAAGATGAAAGGTATTTCCACCAGAAAGGACTTGACTGATTTGATAGGCGGCAAACGAGTATTTGTCGGTACATTGGCAAGCCTTCTTGGCAAGACGGATTTGTTTAAATTGAAGGCTTTTGATCGCTGTATTATCGATGAGGCCAGTCAGATACTTGAGCCGATGATGTTGGGTATACTTCCTTATTTTAAACATTTTACACTTATAGGGGATCACAAACAACTGCCTGCTGTTGTCGCACAACGTAGATCATTTTCGAAAGTGAACCATCCCGCTTTGCAAGATATAGGATTGAAAGATCTTAGAGATTCTTATTTTGAACGTTTGTATCATCTGGCGCAAAAAGAAGGATGGAAACATGCATTCTCTAATCTTAGTGAACAAGGGCGCTGCCATGAAGAATTGATGGCTTTTTGTAGTGAGCATTTTTATGAGGGTTTTTTAGACTTACTACCTAGTACAAAACAATTGCAATCTTCGCCACTTTCTTACGCTAAGAACAATGCAAAGAATTGGCCACTACTTTGTAGCGAGCGTTTGATCTTTGTAAATACATCCGTAGAGCTATCTGGAAATGCGAAGATGAATAACTTTGAGGCTAAGACGGTTGCTTCTATAATACAAGACTTAGAAAGATTGTATCGAGAAAATGAATTGCCAATTAAGCCAGATACTTTTGGTGTCATTACGCCATATCGAGCCCAAATTGCTTGTATAAGGAATACCTTTGAAGAATTAGAAATTAATCATGATCAGATTTCGGTAGATACAGTGGAACGATACCAAGGTGGCGCTAGAGATATTATCATCATTTCACTGTGTACAAATGATGCATTTCAGTTAGATAGTATCATTTCGCTGAACGAAGAAGGGATAGATCGAAAGCTCAACGTCGCCCTGACGAGAGCAAGAAAACAATTGATTTTACTAGGTAATCAGGATATTCTTTCGAAAAACGATTTGTACAATAAGCTCATTGCGCAGGCGAACGTTATAAATCAAACATCAATGGATGCCGTATTTTAGTATACTTTTTAAGTCTAAAACTGGGATTTTAGATAGAAATAAGAATTAAAGACAAATACGCGGCTTTTTATACTGAAAAATCATTTAACCATTTGATAACTTTTAAATTTGATAACCATTGTCTTGTGCTATCGTTATGTATGTTACATGGCTATTAGTATAACTTAATTGTATTCATATGCGCTTTTTTCTGATTATATATATTGCTTTTCAAGCTTCACTTATGATGGGGCAGTCTGATTTGTTTATCAACAATCGGGAAAATGATCCTCGTGTCTTTAACGAAGATTTAGCACCTTTTTTTCATGGTGTCGCATCAGGCGATCCACTTGAGGATAGAGTTATCATATGGACACGGGTCACTCCTGCGATCATTGGGCCTAATGCCGAGGTTGAATGGATGATGGCAACGGATACTGAATTAGAAAATATAGTAGCATCTGGGACAGTGACTGCGACAACTGTGCAGGATTATACCGTAAAAATAGATGTAACTGGTTTAGAAGCTGGGAGAACCTACTATTACGTTTTCAAACATGAGGGAGAGTATTCATTAATTGGAAAAACGAAGACAGTGCCTACACAAGATGTTGACCACTTGCGTTTTGCTGTGGTGTCTTGTAGTAATTATCAATCTGGATTTTTTAATGCCTACCAGCGCATTTCTGAACGCAATGATTTAGACGCGGTCATTCACTTGGGAGATTATATATATGAATATAGGGATAGACAAGTAGGGGATGATAATCTATTTGATGAAAGACCCATTTTACCTGAGGAAGAGCCTATCAGTTTGGACCAGTATAGAATAAGATACTCTACGTATAGACTTGATCAACAGCTGATCAATATGCATCAACAACATCCTATAGTTGCCGTTTGGGATGATCATGAAGCAGCCAATAATGCCTATGAAGATGGCGCTGGAAATCATAATTCGGGAGAAGGCTCTTGGTCTGATAGAAAAGCGAGTATCAAACAAGCATATTTTGAATGGATGCCTATAAGAGATCAAACAGACAATAGAGTATATAGAAAAATTACCTATGGAAACCTCATGGATTTAATCATGATGGACACAAGACTCGAAGGTAGAGACGAGCAAATATATGACATCGAAAGCGCTGCCTTACAAAGTGCTACTAGGAGTATTCTAGGTGCAGAACAAAGACAGTGGTTGTTTACGCAATTAGTCTCCTCTGATGCAAAATGGAAAGTTTTGGGTAATCAAGTCATATTTGCTGAATTCAATATCGGTTTTGCTTCGGAGTTTGGATTTGGAGGTTCTTACGAAGATGTTGAAAGTTCTTATCTAGATACCTGGGATGGATATCCAGCTGAAAGAGATAGAGTATTGGATTTGATTAAGGATAACAATATTGATAACGTAGTTTTACTTACTGGAGATTCTCACGTTAGTTTTGCATTCGACTTATCAAAACGACCTTCTGCCTATCCTGAATTTGCAGGGATAAGCAATGATCTACCAGATTATGACGAAGAGACGCAAGAGGGCTCTCTAGCAGTTGAGTTTGCGACTCCTAGTATCAGTTCGCACAACTTTGATGAAGACTTTAATGCCATTCTGTCTGCAGGATTAGAATTTCAGATTAATAATCCAGTACCTACTAGTGGCTTGAACCCTAATCCGCATTTGAGATATGTAGATCTAGATCGTCATGGATATTTTTTATTAGACGTGACCAACGAAAGAGTACAGGCTGATTATTTTTATTCGGGTATAACGGCCTTGAGTAGTTCGGAGAGTTTTGGACATGCTTCTTTCACCGCAGATCAAGACAATAAATTAACAGAAAATCCGAGCCCAAGTGCAGAGAAAATTCAACAAGATACGCCTGCACCTCCTGGACGATTTATGAGTTCGAGTTCTTCTGTTCTTAGAAATAATTTTGAAGTAGTAGGCATTCATCCTACGCCTGCAAAAGATCAGGTAAGTATACAAATAGCCTTAGAGAACAGATTGCCTCTAGAAATAGCCATCTATGATATTGATAGAAGGTTGATTAAGAGACTTCCTAGCAACATTATTGATGCTGGTTTATATACACAGCAGATTGACATCTCCTCATTTCCTAATGGTAACTATAAAGTTATTTTTAGAGCAGATGGTCAAGACTTAGGTATAGGTACTATTTTAAAGACTCAATAAGGGTGTTCTTAAAACTTATTTATTTTCCGATTCTTCTTTTTCTTGAATGGCAGTCCCACCACATCCATCTATAAATGCGTGCATAGTAGCACTACTGGGTACTTCGAATGGAGCTTCCAGTTTTATACTTGTACCCGAGTCAAAATCTATTGTAGCACCCGCTTGAATAATTTGTGAAGATTCAATTTCTCCATCTGTTTCATAGTCTTGCGTACCGCTGATTGGACCACTCAATGCGTTAGCTCCAGCGTAGTTTGTAGGGCAGTTACTATTGCTTTGAATAATAAGGGTAATGTCATTTAGGCTGATAGCTGCACAAATCACTAAAAGACTTGCATCAGTTTGAAAACTTGCAAATGTAGAACCAATGTACGAATTGACATTTGTTGTATTCTCATGAGAAACTCCATAAACCGAGTAAGTGCCAGGAGTCAGACTCGTAAAATTTGAGTTTGTACTTTCAGCGGCAATTGTGCCACTAGATTGATTAACTGCGATGTAAGTATAGTTGAAAGTAGCTCCAGGAGGAGGGGTGTCATCGTAAATAGTCCCTGTGTGGGTGATGGTATAAGACGCAGGCAAAGTTGGAAGTGTGCTGCTAAATGAACTAACCACAAATACGTATTGCAATCCAGGATTAAGAGTGACACTGATGCTGGATTGAACTGCGTTGCTAGCCTGATAGGAGCTGACCAACATATTTGAACAAGGACTGCCTGGGTTAAAGGAATTCTTATAGACCCTCATTATAGTACCAAACGGAGTGGTACCGCCAAGCGTAAATGTGTAACTTTCTGATACAGCCACTTCCATGTTATAAGTGTGATATCTATTGACGTTGCCAAAAACCTCACAAGGTCCAGCACTTGAAAATCTAGAAATATTGGTTGTCGGATCAGTAGTAGTTAGGGTACCTGTAAAATCGCCAATCGAGGTTCCAAAGTCTGGGGATAAGGATAAATTCAATCCGCTACTTCCCTCTATTGCAGTTATATCTGTATCTGGCGAGAAAGTAGCACTTACTGCATCACAACTAGATTCTAATGTGATATCACCAAGATTTATATCAAAGAAATAGTTATCACTACATTTCACTTTAATACGACCTACAAAAGTAGGGTAGGATGGAATGGTAAAAGTATGGCTACCATTATTGGCTACGTTACTAGCTAGGGTAAATGGAAATGTGGTCCCACCATCTGTCGAAAATAAAATATCTACATTGGAGCAAAGTGTACTGGTCCCTGCTACATCCCAAGTAACAGTTGTTGTATTAGTGCCATTGGCAACCCATGTGGTAGCACTTGCTTGCGAAGTCACATCGAATGGTCCTATAGTGGCATCAACCGTTAAGTTAACTTCTCCACATGAAATAGCCCCTGCTCCTGTAGCGAAATCTCTTGAGGTCAATCGGAATGTCATGTTCCTGGATACACTAGGAAGAATTTCACCCAGTGTCTGCGTGTTATTAACGATATCTGAAATGATTGGAAATGTTCTTATGTTCCCAGATGTAGAAGGGTCGAAACTTCTAAATAGTGGAGCAGTGGTACTTGTTGCCGCGGCATTGGGGTCTCCATTTGGAGATACTAAATTGTCGGTGTCAAACTGCTCCCAGTTATAATAGATTATATCTCCATCGGCATCCGTGGCAGAGCCTTCTAGTTCGAAAGGGGTATCTCTGGGGATAGTCTTGTTAGCAGGTACAGTGGTGATTGGGCCAGAATTGGATGGAGTAGCTGTAGTGTGACATGACTTGGAATTCATTTCATTTACCATTTGCTCCAAACTGTGGTTATGAAAATAGAATGTCGAGACTTCTGGTGTAATATTATGACTACTACAGATGCCTTCATAAGACATTAAAGAGTTTCCTGAACCTGGTTCGTAGCCATTACCTGGCGATCTTTGAACGCAATTGCTTGCTGTACCATAGTAACTGTGATGCGCACCAAATTGATGTCCAATCTCATGAGCAAATGTGCCCATAAATAAAGCATCACTTGAGCCACCAGAAGCACCTGTCCATCCTCTTGCTTTAAAGCTATCCTCACATACAATTCCTAATGAAGCTACGCCTGAAGTAGAACAGCAAGCGGCAAAAGGTGGGGGTGGAGGTGGTATCGCATAAAAGGTATGTCCGATATCGTAATTGGCAGCACCAATAGTTGCATTAATAACAGTTTGAGAAGTAGTCAATTGGGTGTTAGAATCAGTTGGGTCTATACCGTCTGTTGCTGGGTCTGGAAAAAGAATGGCGGTATTATTTGCAATTAGATTGAAATGAACTGCCAACTCATCCTCAAAAATATCATTCAATAAATTTATATAGTTGTTTATCTGGGCAAGGACAGCTGTATTAGTGTTGCCATGTTCTTGATAAAATTCACCGGTAGCAGCAACGGCAATCCTATAGTTTCTTATAGTACTACCATTTGAAAAAGTAGACTGGGCACTGCGATTTTTGACTTTATCTTTTAGTTGAATGTCAACATCGTCCGCGCCACAACTAAAGGATTCGTAGCCAGAAACACCTTTGTATAGTTTGTACGTTGACTCATTTTTTACGGGTTCCAAAAATTCATAATGCTTATCATGCTTCGTCATCACACGAATATGCTTTGGACCAGTGCTTAAACGACCTTTGTAATTACTATTTAAAGTGTTTACTAATATGTAAGATCTAATTTGAGGAAAAGCTAAGTATAAAGCTTCTTCCATAGATATGGTTTCATAAACGTAAAATGTTTCTTGTTGGCCATTCAGAGTTGGGAGGCTTATCAGTTTTGTAGATAATCTATTGTTGCCTTCGACATATACGGGGGCTCCCTTTATCTTGGATTGAATTAAGGTCGGATTCAATTCGACTTGTAATGTGTCTAATTGTGGATCTGTATTTTGAGCGACTATGAAAGATGTGAAAAGTAAGAAAAGAAGCGTTGATACAATTTTCATCTCAATGGTTTTGATTTATAGATTAGATATACGTCAATATTTTGGTCAGACTATTAGATTTTGTTTATTTTAAAACCACCTATTTTGGTGTCCTCCTTTACTTGGTCAAAACTTATGCCTAATATATTAGCTTTTAGTATTATGAGTGTATCTTTTACCTCGGATTGAGGAATAGCGACGGTTAAATAGGCGGTGTCATTGAAAGACTGTTCTACAATGGAAAGGTTCATTTTTTTAACCGCGTTCATCAAAGGAGCCATAAGACTATAATCAAAATGCAGCTGATAAATATCTTCAAGTGTTTTTTCAATTATAGTAGCTTGATTTAGCGCATCCTCGGCACCTGATTTATAGGCTTGTATGAGACCTCCAGTGCCGAGCAAAGTGCCGCCGAAATATCTGACGACTACAATAAGCACATCCGTGATATCAAAGCTGTCTATTTGTCCTAGTATGGGTTTGCCAGCGGTACCACTTGGTTCACCATCATCATTAGCGCGAAAATTATTTCCATCAACGCCTAACCTATAGGCATAACAATGATGTCTTGCCTTACTATGCAGTTTTCTTAATGAATCGAGTGCATTCTCAATATCTGTAGCATTTAAGACAGGAAATGCGTAGGCGTGAAACTTGGAGCCTCTATCTTTTATAAATCCCTCAGATGGGGCAGATATAGTTTGGTATATGTCCGATTGGTTTAGCATCAGTTATTAGTACGGTGTTTTGTCCTCCTTGTTTGCCCAATCTTGAAAAACGGTGATGGCTTCGTTTCGCATCATTTGCTTCATTGGAATACTTCTTTTCTCGACGGGCTTATCCAATTCTTCATAAAAAAAGGCATCATCAAAGTCTATCGCTGCGGCATCTTTTTTTGTATTCGCATAGTATATTTTATCAATTCTCGACCAGTAAATTGCTGCTAAGCACATGGGGCAGGGTTCACAACTTGTGTATATCTCGCAGCCTTTCAAGTCAAATGTGTCTAATTGATTACAAGCATCTCGAATGGCGGTTACTTCTGCATGGGCAGTAGGGTCATTATCCGAAGTGACTCGGTTATTGCCTCCGCCAATAATTTTGCCATCCTTGACAACCACGGCTCCAAATGGGCCTCCTTCGTTGTTGTCCATCCCGCGTTGAGATTCTGCAATCGCAGCACGCATAAATTCTTCCTTCATAAATTCTTTATTGCATCTTAAATTTACTTCTTCATTTTTCTCTCTGCCCAACTTAGCATATCAAGGTATAGAAAAGATCGCTTTTCATAGGGGTCTTTGGATATTTTCTTAAGCTCACTACAGAAACTTTTGAATGCCTTTTGCTCAGCCGACTTGTCTGGTTTATTAATAATGTTATTAAAAAAATCAAGACAGGCTTTTTGCATCTTGTTCAATTCCTTCACCTTATTCAAAAATCGATAATTGGATTTTATTAGATAGGGTAGGAGTTTCATGTTGCCAAGTTCATAATGGGATACAACTTGCATGATGCGAGCATAAGATTGTAAATCTTCGCGTAAGTGTCCTGCTTCCAAATTGATAATTATATTGAGGGAATCCAAGGCTTTATTATAATCTCCATTTCCCATATACAGATAGGCAATTTTGTATTGAAATACCATTGTTCTGTGCACGTCTAGTATCGGGGCATATTTTTTCAATCGTCTTTGAATCTTAGGAACTAGTTTTACCCCTTCATCATAAGTTTCCATAAGAAAATGTCGATTCATGCGAGCCGTAGAGATGTACATGAATAATAAAGTTTGAGAAAGAGGATTTAACTTAGCTTGATACTCTTTTTCAAATTGTTCAAAAATATCTATATACGTTTCAAATACCTTTTTGTCCTTAATATTGAAAGCAGAAGTCAAAGTGTACGCCAAGCCACGCATATACAATGCAGGATCTTCCTCTATCATTTGTTCGTTCTTGCGAAATAACTGCGCCCACATCTTGGCATACTCCATACACTTTTTGAACTCCAACAAAATAAAATGATACCAGACATAAGACTGGTATAAATAGACTTTTTCAAAAAAGCTCAAGTCTTGTACTTTGACTTTTGGCAAGTTCGACCTGAAGTACTCTTCTACTATAATTCTATCTTTATCATCTTTGACATGTCCTATCTGGATATACCAACCATGCATTTTGATTTTGAGATTGGATAATTTGCAAGATGTCTCAATCACTTGGCTGGTTTGAAAGGCCTCATCGATGAGATCTTCTACTTTGTTCTTTACTTTTCTACTTCGGGTGATATGGCGTTCCTCTATCAATTTTTGAAACTCTAGAATTTCTAAGAGCAGGATATCCTGATGATGACTGCTGGCCGTCTCCTTTACGCGATCAAGGATTTTTAGGCTTTCTAGATACATGCCCTTGCCATACAAGATTCGAGCGAAATCAAGTTGCTCTCTAATTTGAATATCTACATTCTTTTGAATATGGATTAACCTTAAACTGACTAATATTTGCTTATACAGATGCCGTTTAGTGTTAGATAATTGCGAAGGACTCAATCCTTTCACTTTTTTATAGATAAGGGACTCATCATAAGCCTCTAGCTTATCTAAGATGTCAAATAAGCTAATGAACTTAGAGCTGGTACTACTTTGCGTCCTATTCGCATAGAGTTTAAAGCTTCTTTTCTCAGATTTTGTCAATGACTTGATTAAAATAAAAAGAGGGTCTTTTATGAGTTTGGGCGTTACAGCGATTGAGGACATAATAAATTGATTGGCAGTTCATTGCGGTACAAATATAGCTAATGGGTATCATTTACGGATTCATATTCGGTTTTTTATATTTAATATTTGCGTCTACATTTGCACAAAATTTTAATCTGAGAAATGTCTTTAAAATCTTAACACTATCAAATGGGAAAAGTAAAGTTAGAATACATCTGGTTAGATGGTTCAGTACCAACGCAAAAGATGCGTAGTAAAACAAAAATTGTTGACGCTGCGAAGTTTAAAGGAAGAGTCAAAGATTGCCCTATGTGGTCCTATGATGGGTCTTCTACCAACCAGGCAAAGGGAAATTCTTCTGATTTATTGTTAAAGCCAGTTCGTGTTTTTGCAGATCCGAGTCGGAGAGACGGCTATCTAGTTATTACAGAAGTCCTCAATGCCGATGGGACTCCTCACCCTACCAATGGTAGAGCGACTATTGATGACGATGATAATGACTTCTGGTTTGGTTTCGAACAGGAGTATGTGTTTTGGGACATTGACCTCAACAATGCACTAGGATTTCCAGCGGCTGGGTATTTTCCTGCTCCACAGGGCCCCTATTATTGCTCAGTAGGAGCAGAGTATATAGTAGGTCGGGATATAGTAGAGGAGCATATGGACTACTGCATCGACGCAGATATCAATATAGAAGGTATCAATGCGGAGGTGATGAAAGGGCAGTGGGAATACCAAGTATTCGCTAAGGGTGCAAAAGAAGCAGGAGACCAAGTCTGGGCTGCAAGATACTTGCTAGAAAAAGTAGCGGAGCGATATGGTGTAAGGGTCAATTTAGAGCCTAAACCAGTGGCTGGAGATTGGAATGGTAGTGGTATGCACGCCAATTTCTCTAACACGGCATTGCGTACAGCAGGTAAAAAATCGGTTTATGATAAAATCTGCAAAAAGTTTGGAGATAAGAAACGAATCAAAGAGGCGATTGCAGTATATGGCGCTGATAATGAAAAGCGACTTACAGGAAAACATGAGACACAAGCTATAAACAAATTTTCCTACGGAGTATCTGATAGAGGAGCCTCTATTAGAATTCCTATTGCAACGGTAGAAAACAATTGGAAGGGTTGGCTAGAAGACAGAAGACCTGCATCCAATGCGGATCCTTATAAGGTGGCTGCCTCCATAATCCGTACTGTAAAAGGATAAGAATAATTTAGTTTTAAAATTGAACGCTAATTTTAGAGATTTCAAAGTCGCTTATGGTTTATTCTGTAAGCGACTTTATTGTTTTTTTATCTTGGGCGCATCCCTTCGGGTCAGGCTCCTCCAGGCTCGCAGGTCTGCTCGGTACTGAGCTCCGTACCTCCGCTCAGCACGGGACATTCGCATGTCCCCCTTCCATATCCTTTGCGCGGAACTATTGCTTCAATTTAAATCAGATTTCAAAACAAAATTTGTATTTGAATTTAAAAGGAGGCTAAAATTACTTCCTTATATCTTCCCAATATTTAGTACTTCTCTTCCTCAAATGTTCCATATTTCGCACAGGTATATTATCTACATTAGGGTGAGTAGATACAGCTTTGGTGACTGAACTTTCACGCAAGATGTGTATCATAGGGTAGGGAGAACGATTGGTGTAATTTGCAGCGTCATTTGCTTTGGCATTATCAAATACAAATTTTGGATGAAATGCTACTAATTGAAAAGTATCTCTTAGATCCGTATCTTCTAGTAATTGATCGCAGGCATAATACCAGTCAAGAAATTCTTCAAAATCTTGGCTGGCTCTAGAGTACACTATAATACTTGTTTCAATAGCCTTGTCAGATAAAAGGGATTGCCATTCTTTATGCATATTCTCTAAAGCGCTCAACATGGTATCTGAAGCGTCATGAACCAATTTTAATCTTGGTTTAGGAATGTGTTGTGCGAATGGACATATATTTTCACCAATTATGAAAGTGTCTATCCAATGTTGTGTTCTAGAAAGTGTGTGCTTATCAACTTGCATATGCAATAGTAGTAAGAAATTTGTTTAAGTTTTACAAAGTTCTACTTGTTAAAATATAATATCATTGACTAGGCGATAACATAGATCGCGTATCCCTTTGTTCGAGTCTATAGACTACTCCGAATTTTGCAAAGTTGATATTCTTTAAGCCAAGAGATGCTATATATTTATAGCGCTTCATGTCTAAGGATAAATTAATACCAGAATAAGAGGAAATGCCATCAAAAACACTTACGTAATCTATGAAATTTTGAATGGCAATTACTTTGAAAATAGAATACTTCCCAAGTTTGAATCCAAATCCAAATCCTAGTTGTGAATTAAATTGCTCAAGCAAATTCAGTTGCAAAACGAATTTTTTACCTAAGACCTGTTGGATGTCAAGATTGAATCTTGCTTGGACTATTCCATCATTACGAAATCTTACGACTCCTTCCGTGGTGGAAAGTATCTGAGTGGCTACACTGATATTGTTGACGCTGAGGGACAACCCAAGATTAAACGAAGTCTTATGTTCTCGTAGATAGGAATAATTTACACCTATAGTTTGGTTGAATCCTGTGTTCCTAAATTGGGCATTAAATTCATCAAAGGAAAGATTAGGGGTCGTTAAGGTACTATAGCCAAATGAAGTAACACTTCGGTTAGGGGTGTGAAAAATGAGGTTGATTTGATAGCCAAAGGAGAGATACTTAGTCTTGTGTTTTTTCTTAGCAAGTGGCTTGTGATAATTAATCGTAAAACCAGCGATAGTGTTATCCTGCACTAGCCTGCGCAGTTCATTGTAGTGTTGCAGTTGTAACCCACCCGTAAGCCTTTGCTGTCTTTTGAATTCAATTGTTTTTTGATATCCAAAAAAATAAGAATTTTTGATATCAATAGGCTCTAACAATACTCTATTGAAGTCAATCACATTCCTCAAAGTAAAACCTAACGGAATTGCAAAAGTTTCTGGAGTTTGCTGAGAAAATATATTCATTTGGATAGCCTCATCCGTATCCACGCCCACAATAACAGGATGATAACTCAATGCATTATCCCAAGGAGCGATAGATGTGTATTTTTGCGCTTCTAAATAGCTTAGGTTGCTGAAAGCAAAAAGAAACAGTAGAAGTCTTATCATAGATCCAAAAATACTCATTCTCAATTACTAGGTGAAATCATTGTAGAAGTATCTCTGTCTTCAAATCTATATACGACTCCAAATTTCAAAAAATCTATATTGAAGATGCCGAATCCAAGGATGTATTTGTATCGCTTCATGTCTAAGGATACATTCGCACTGGTGTATCTTTCAAGAATGTCAAGGTTGTCAATAAATGGAATAGGATGAGTAACTACTTGTAGTTTTAACAAGTTGTGCTTCCATAGACGGAACCCAAAACCTGCTGCCGCTTGACTTTCATTCGATGCTAAAATGCGTGCTTCAAGAATAAATTTATCATAAAATACTTGTTCTACACCTACATTTAGTCTAAACAGTGAGAATGAAGTCTTGCGTAACCTAGCAGTTTCTATAAGTTCAAAGTCTGACAGATTCGCAGATTTATAAGTGTATTCATTAAAAATAAATCCCAGCGAAATGCTGGTTTCCCTTTTTCTGATATAACTATAATTAACGCTAAAAGAATGATTCCATCCTGTATCCCTAAACTGATCTCTATATTCTTCAAGTGAGATAGTGGGAGATGTATATTGCTCAAAACTATTTCGGATTACAAATTCATTAGGCGTATGCACAAGAGCATTGAACTGATATCCAACAGACCAATGGATAAGATTGGATTTTCTCTTGGATACAGAAGTATGAACATTAAAAGTAAACCCAAGACTTGTAACATTTTGTGCCGCTCTTCTATTTAGGACATATCGTTGCAATTGTAGTCCACCTGTAAATCTAAATCTCTCTTTGTGAGGAATGGTTTTTTGATAACTCAGAAAAAAAGAATTGTTTACCTCTTGTGGAGAAGGTACTTCCGCTTCAAAATTTATAAGCCCATCCAAACCTGTTGGTATGAGAGATGCACCTGTGGGTATACTGAAAGAGGCGTTTTGGGAGGAAAATAAATTCATTCGGATAGATTGATCTGTATACACCCCTACAATAGAAGGGTTGTAGCTCAGTGCGTTGTCCCAAGGAGCAACACCTACATAGTTTTGGCCTGATGCTTTTATGAAAAATGCAATTAAGATAAAACAAAGAAATACTCGGATATTGTGGTTGATTTTGGGGTCTTAGTTTTGAGTTGTCCTAAAATGATTAGGAGAATATTTTTATTCTAACGATGCAAAGATACCTTTATTGCAGCAAGATTTCTATGG
>CAYZUW010000021.1:0-22422 GCA_964481325.1 uncultured Saprospiraceae bacterium | reverse complement strand
CTCCAATACGTGCAATGCGTAATTATTGTCAATATTACCGTCTTCATCAGGAAGTGGAAAGGTAGTCCCTTCATATATATGTGTCACCTGAAACATCAAGGCGAAAGTCAAGCCCGGTAACAGGTGCATAAATATCCAAGCCGCAAAAACCACATACCAGGAGGCAGATAAGAATATCATTGGTATAATACATGTCAATCCATAATACACTGACTTTGTTATGAGTAAAGAAACATATTCTTTAAACGGATGCTTGATGTTTTTTTGATTCCCAATATTAGATTCTCCGAAGAACCACTTAAAATCTTTGACCGTTACCCAATGTAAATGCGCTAAACAATATAGCCCGAAAGTGTAAAAATGTTGCCATTTATGCTTGGGCAACCATGGCTCATCGGGTGAGAATCTAAACTGTCCGTGTGTCTCTAGCGTAACATCTATACCATGTATATTCACATAGCCATGATGGGCGCCATGCATTCTTCTGAATAGATATTGATTACCCCCTATAAAATCCATAGAATAGCTCATGATGTTATTCACTTTTTTACTAGCCGAGTAGGCATCGTGCGTCGCATCATGCATAATGTTGAAAGCGATGAAAATATTGACAAAGCCCAGCATCATAAAGACTGCAAACAATTGTATCCAACTGTGCGAAAACATATCAGACATAATCAGTCCATACGAAAATAACCACATAACTACGGCAAATACAGTCTTGAAGTACATTTCAGCATTGGCATGCTTAGATATGTTATTAGACTCAAAATAGTGATCAACCCTCTGTCTCAAATCTTTAATAAAATTGTCTTTAACAGGCTTACTCTTGAAGCGAACCCGTTTAGAAGAAGTCATACTTTTTAACATAGTCTACATTATTGTTTAACGGACACAAAACTATACTATAAGGACCGTAAATAGAAATATATGCCCAAAATAGTATCATTATCACATATAGAATAGAAAATCCTAATAAGAGTTGTACCCGAGCCTCAAAAATCGAAAAATCAAGGCCTTGATATTGTTAAAATTCTCCTATGATAGAAGATTTTTCAATGTTTCAAGCAATAAGTTCAAAATTCAAGTACATTTGCAGAAACTATGGAAACTTTCAAGCCATTTTGAGTTTCCTGTGTATAATACGTGTAAATAAGTACAGATGACCGAAGCACAAGTAAATCAAAAACAGGAAATTTTAGAGGCTTCTACAAAGCTCTATATGAAGCACGGTATCCGTAGTGTGAGTATGGACGACTTGGCGAGACATTTAGGAATCTCTAAAAAAACGATTTATCAATATTACGAGAATAAGGAAGCCCTTGTGGAGGATATAGTGCATTTGCATGTAGAGAAAGAAAAAATGGAGATTGCGAACATATTGAAGCATTCTAATAATGCGATTGACGAAATGCATCAAATAGCAAAGATGGTACTTCGAACATTGGGTGAGGTATCGAGTGGAACCATGTTCGACTTACAAAAATACTATAGAAAGCAATGGGTGAAAATAACAGAATTAGAAAAGAAACTAACCTTTGAGGTCATTAAGCAAAATCTCATAAGGGGAAAAGCAGCTGGAATATATCGGGATACAGTCAATGAAGATATCGTGGCGCGACTTTATGTGGAGATGGCGCATAGCATCGTTGATGATGATATTTTTTCGATGCAAGAATTTGGCAAGCAAGAATTGTACAAGCAGGCCTTTAATTACCACATCAATGGTATACTTTCTCCTAAAGGGGAAATACTATTTCAAAAATTAAATTCTACAGATTAATGAAAAATATAATCATTATAGCTTTTATCAGCTTGATAGCAATTTACGAAGGCGTAGCACAGACTAGCATGAGTTTGCAAGAGGCCATTGACTATGCTATGCAAAACAATCCAGAAATTGCAAATGCAAGGCTTGACATACTTGATGCAGATGCACAAGTAACGCAGAGCAAAGCCATTGGGCTTCCCAAGGTAGATGGTTCATTGGAGTACAATCATTATCCGCAAGTACCCCAACAAGCCTTACCAGATGCCTTTGCGCTGGCCTTTATGCTACCACCAGACCAAGCGAACGAAGTATCCTTTTTGTCGCAAAATAATTTCACTGTAGGGATAAGCGCCAGCTCTTTGGCTTTTGACGGTACCTATTTTACAGGACTAAAAGCAGCTCGCGTATTGAAAGATTTTACGCAATTGGAATTAGTTGCAAAAGAAAGGGAAGTTCAAAACCAAGTGATGGATGCCTACTTACCTTCTCTTTTAATTGTAGAGACGGAAAAAACGCTAGCCAAAAATATTGCGAACCTAGAGAAGATATTATTTGAAACCAAAGAAATTTATAAAGCAGGTTTTGCAGAGCAACTAGATGTCGATAGACTTGAGCTCTCCCTTGCTAATCTAGCCACAGAGCCGGAAGCGCTTATACAACAAAAAGAGATTGCAATCAGCGCTTTAAAATTTGTGCTTGCCTATCCTTATGATCAAGAATTGAATCTTGAAGATAATATTGAATCCTTATTGGCGGAAGCTTACGATAACAAACTGACCGATGAAATTAATTATCAAAATAGACCTGAAATTAAAGTAGTGGAGAAAGGTCTTATATTAGATGAATTAAACATTGAACGATTTGAGCGTGGATTTTGGCCAAGTCTTTCGGTATTTGGTGCCTATCAATACCAATATCAAGGAGACGATCTCAATACAGGTTTTTGGGCACCCACTTTTTTGTTGGGAGCAAGAGTGAACGTTCCAATTTTCGACGGCTTCGAAACGCGTGCTCAAAAAGATAGAGCAACAGTCGCACTCAAGCAAGACACCAATAGGAAGAAAATTTTAGAAAGTCTGATTACCCTTGAAGTAAAAAACGCACGCAAACAATATTTGCTCGCCAAAGATAGATTGCAAAGTCAAGAAAAAAATCTTGCCTTAGCTGAAAAAATACACAAGACCACTCAAATAAAATATAAAGAAGGCGTTGGTTCTAGTTTAGAAGTCAGCCAGTCCGAGCAGTCTTTATACCAAACGCAGCAAAATAGAATCCAAGCTATGTTTGACTTACTACGTGCGAAAGTTGCACTAGATCAAGCGCTAGGATATTAATAGCAAATAATACATTCAATATTGAAAACGACTAATATGAAATATATTCTTTTCTCCTTTATAACAGCCATTTTATTTGCAGCTTGCCAAGCAGAAGTAGCTGCTCCCACAAATCTTGCAGAGCGCAAGGCGCTTTTGGTGGAACAAAAGAAACAACTCCGTGAATTGCAAAAGAGTATTGATACTTTGCAGATGGCTATCCACAAGGAAGAACCTCCAAAAGATAAACCAATGAAAACGGTGAGTATCGTGAAGTTGGTTAAAGAGGAGTTTAAGCGCTTCTCTGAAATTCAAGCTACCATTAAAAGTGATGATCTTGCCGTGGCCAGCAGCGAGACAGGCGGAAGAATAACCTACCTCAAAGCAAAGGAAGGACAAAGCGTAAAAAAAGGACAACTTATCGCGAAGGTAGATTTAGACGCCATTGACAAGCAAGTAGATGAAATAAAAACCAGCCTTAGTTTGGCTAAAGATACCTATGAAAGACAAAAACGATTATGGGAACAAAATATCGGATCGGAGATACAATACCTACAAACTAAAAATAACGTAGATCGACTAGAGCAAAGTCTAAAAACATTGGATTTCCAAAAGACGAAAGCCAACATCTATGCGCCGATCTCTGGAGCCATAGACAAGGTGATGCTTAAGGAAGGAGAAATGTCCAGCCCAGGCCTGCCAATTGTCGAAATATTAAATACGTATAAAGTAAAAGTAGTCGCGAATCTCCCTGAAAATTATTTAGGTAAAGTCAAGCGAGGTCAATATGTAGACATTCATTTTCCAGCTATAGATCTAGATAAAAAAGCAAAAATCACACTTGTGGGTAGGTCTATTGATTCTGCCAATAGAACTTTCAAAATAGAAATAGAAATGTCTAATCACAATCAAGTGTTAAAACCAAATCTCTTAGCCATAGTTAAGATAAATGATCTAACTATTGATGATGCCTTGATCGTTCCGCAAGAGCTGGTACTACAAGAAATAAGTGGAAAAGAGTACTTGATGGTTGTTGGGCAAAAAGAAGGTAAGAAAGTAGCTGCTAAAAAGTTTGTAGTGCCAGGAGAATCATACGACGGTAGAGTTCAGATAGTAGAAGGAATTACTACAGAAGATGAAATCATATTAGTAGGCGCAAGAAATGTGAAAGAGGGAGACCCCATTGAAATCAAAATGGAAGAAGCTCCTATGGAAGATAAAATGAAAAAGAAATAATTTGAATTCGACAGATTGGACTCATCAGTTTATAACAAACGGCAATAATGAATACAGACCAACATAAAAATCAAAAAAAGAGATCTTTTTCGCTAACAAATTTTGCACTTGATAACTCTACGAGTGTCTTTCTGCTAACCGTGATGATACTGGGGTTTGGACTTGTTTCTTATACAAGTATGCCTAAAGAGTTATATCCAGAGGCAATTTTTCCAACTATATTTATCAACACCTCCTACCCTGGTAACTCGGCAAAAGATATTGAAAATCTTGTAACTCGACCAATAGAAAAAGAACTACAAGGGATTAGTGGTATTAAAAATATTAAGTCTAATTCGCTACAAGATTTTTCATCTATTACAGCAGAATTCGAAACTGGGTTTGATACAGAAGAAGTTAAGCAAAAAGTGAAAGATGCAATAGACATTGCTAAAAGTGAACTTCCAGATGACCTCCCTTCAGATCCGCTTGTTGTAGATGTCAACTTTTCGGAGATACCTATCATGACCGTAAATTTGAGTGGTGA
Organism: uncultured Saprospiraceae bacterium; assembly: GCA_964481325.1. Taxonomy (GTDB): domain Bacteria; phylum Bacteroidota; class Bacteroidia; order Chitinophagales; family Saprospiraceae; genus JALZVN01. Next base: position 17,576 of record CAYZUW010000021.1, on the reverse strand, counting down.
TTTTCCTATGGACCAGCTCAAACGATATGCAGAATATCTACAAGATCAATTGGAAGAAATAAATGAAGTCAATAAAATAGATCTAAAAGGTGCTCTTGAAAATGAAGTAAAAGTAAACATTGATCTTCTCAAAATGACCGCTCTAAAAGTGTCATTTGGAGATATAGAAAATGCCATCAGATCTGAAAATTTGAATTTGTCTGGAGGTGAAATTGTGAAGAATGACTTTAGAAGAGCTATTAGAGTTGTGGGTCAATTTGAAACGACCAAGGAGTTAGAAGACATGATTATCAGTAGTGAAAATCAGAGACCCATTTATCTAAGAGATGTAGCAAAGGTAAGTTTTGGTCCAAAGGACAGGACCTCTATAGCAAGATCTGGAAGAAACCCTGTAATCTCCTTGGATATCATCAAACGAAAAGGAACGAACCTATTAGATGCGGCAGACAATGTAAAACTGACCATTGCACAAAATAATGAATCCTTCCCTGAAGATTTGAATATAAGCATATTCAATGATCAATCCTTAAATACAAAAGACCAAGTAGATAATCTAGAGAATAGTATTATTTCTGGAGTCATACTCGTGGTACTCGTTTTGTTATTCTTTCTAGGTTTGAGAAATGCCTCTTTTGTAGGTTTAGCTATTCCCTTATCTATGTTGATGGGTATTTTGATTTTAAATATCCTAAGCGTATCCCTCAACATTGTGGTTTTGTTTGCCCTCATCCTTGCTTTGGGTATGCTCGTAGATAACGCAATTGTTGTTGTGGAAAATATATATAGGTATCGACAAGAAGGATATGATGACTATAACTCTTCTAAATACGGAACTGGAGAAGTAGCTTGGCCTATTATCGCGTCTACCGCAACTACTTTAGCGGCGTTTGTGCCATTAGCATTTTGGCCAGGAATCATGGGGGAGTTTATGAAGTACATGCCAATTACATTGATTATAGTACTGTCCTCTTCACTAGCAGTAGCTTTGATTATAAATCCAGTGTTCACCTATTACTTTATGAAAGTACAGCAAATAGATGAAGTAGAGAGAGTTCCTTTTTCAAAAATTAGAAACACTTTAATCTTTGCGCTTATCCTATTTATATTGGCAGTATTCAATCATCTATCTGGCAATATGCCGTGGAGGAATATATTTGGAATAGTATTCCTTTTTACCTTGCTTTTTATATTTGTATTGAATCCAGCTACCTCTTTTTTCCAAAGTAAATTAATGCCTGCGCTAGAGAGAGGATACTATGTATTTGTAAAAGCAGTACTGTACAAAGTGGCACCTATATTTGTGTTCTTTGGAACATTCATGCTACTTGCATTTTCAATTGGTCTAATGGGTATCTTCCCGCCGAAAGTAGAATTTTTCCCATCCGCTGACCCGCTGTATGTTAATGCTTTTGTTGACTTGCCATTAGGCAAAGATATTGAAGCTACTGACAAGGCAGTAATACAAATAGAAGATGAACTAGAAAGTGTACTAGAACCTTATGGGGGTATCATAGAAGAAGTACTTGTCCAGATAGGTGAAAACACAGCAGACCCTAATGCCATACCAGAGCCAGGCGTCACTCCTCATAAGGCTAGGGTCACTATATCATTTGTACCTTTTCAAAAAAGAGGAGAACTATCATCGGCAGAGGCACTGAATGACGTGCGAGCTGCATTAAAAGGATATTCAGGTGTACAAGTAGTAGTGGATAAAAACGCCGATGGCCCTCCAGTAGGAAAGCCCATAAACTTAGAAATAAAAGGAGAAAATATTGACGACTTGGCATTACAATCTCAGGCTATCATCAGCTATTTCAACGATCTTAATATTAATGGAATAGAAGAACTGAAAGCAGACATTGATTTGGGTAAGCCAGAATTGATAATCAATGTAGATAGAGAGGCGGCTAGAAGGTACGAGGTTTCAACATTTGCCATAGCTGACGCGATTAGAACTTCCGTTTTTGGAAAAGAGGTATCTAAATTTAAGCAAGGAGAAGACGAGTATGATATTTTTGTGCGCTTAGATCCAAAATATAGAAACAATGTAAATGACCTCATGAATCAATCTGTAACATTCAGAAGCCAATCCAGTGGGCGTATTATGCAAGTCCCTATTTCTGCTGTAGCCAAGACAGAATTCACAAGTACATATAGTAGTATCAAAAGGAAAAATATGGACCGAATGGTTACGGTATACTCTAATGTGCTTGACGGATACAATGCTAATGAGATTGTAGAAGAATTAAACATTGCTATGGAGGATTACAAATTGCCTCAAGGTCTGAGCTATGAATTTACTGGAGAGCAACAACAGCAAGCGGAAGATTTGGCCTTTTTGATGTTTGCTATGTTGATTGCCGTTTTTGTAATTTTCATCATATTGGTAACGCAGTTCAACTCTGTGACGCAACCAGTCATTATTGTACTTTCTATCATTCTCTCTACTATTGGTGTATTTCTAGGGTATATATTTACGGGGAAGACAATTAGTATTGTATTTACTGGGGTCGGTATTATTTCTCTTGCAGGTATCGTGGTAAATAATGCAATTGTATTGATTGACTATATAAACGTCTTAATTAATAAGGCAATAGAAGAAAGAGGATACACCAAACGATCAGAGCTGGAAAAAGAGGTTGTAAAGAATGCCATCATCCAAGGAGGTGCCACGCGTCTTCGGCCTGTGTTATTAACCGCTATAACAACGGTATTGGGTCTGATTCCATTAGCGATGGGAATCAATATTAATTTCTTTACTATTATTTCTGAACTCAACCCTAATTACTCCATGGGTGGAGACAATACTGCTATGTGGGGTCCGATGGCATGGACGGTTATCTATGGACTTGTATTCGCTACTTTCTTGACCTTAGTTGTGATACCAGTAATGTACTGGCTAGAGTATCGTTTTTCTTTGGTCCCTAAATATATCATATCAAAATTAAAAACTCCTAAAGTTCAAGCGGCCAAAGAGCGGTAATCAAATAGGTTAAAAAAATATATTAGAAAAAATCGATTAAAACGGGATGTCAAGTTCATCTTGGCATCGCGTTTGCATTTAGTTAGACATACAAAGAAAAGTCACAAAGAGAAATTAATTATGAAGCCTTTGAGTTAGGTTTTATATCTACTCAAATCGCTCAGGGTGAGTGTTTGTTCATAGTTTTTGTTTTTTGTTTTGTCCCCTGGAACTACTGGGGGATTTTTTTTTGCCCCTATAGTACTATTCCCCTCTAAAGATTCCCTCCTTGACATCGATAGTTTACGTTATTTTACCTGTCTAAAATCAATTTGTATAAAGAATTAGTGTTTGTTCATAGTGTTTGTTTTTTGTTTAGGTCCCTGTCGATTTTATTGACAGGGCTTTTTTTATTGTAGGGTATTTCTATAAATAACCAAATTTGATTGATAGAGTTACCCTGTAATTATACCATTTCTGTTTGGAATGTTATTATTGTAAATAGTATTAAATATCTTGCAGTATGGCTAAACTTCATGGATTAAGAGAAAATTACGAGCTAGGAGAATTGTTGGAAAGCAATATCGATGCTGATCCTATAGAACAATTCAAGCACTGGATGAATGATGCTATTGAGCACAAGCAAAAGGAGCCCAACGCAATGGTTTTATCCACCATCGATGAAAAGGGAGCACCAAGTTCTAGGGTAGTCTTAGTAAAAGAAATCGACTCCAACGGTATCGTCTTTTATACTAATTACAATTCCGATAAGGCTTCTCATATAAATAAAAAACCTTCCGTTGCTTTAAATTTCAATTGGTTAGACCTACAGCGCCAAGTGAGAATGGAAGGTCATGTCGAAAAAATCGACGCAGAAAGAGCCACCACTTACTTTCAATCCAGACCTAAATCTAGTCAAATTGGTGCCTGGGTCTCTGAACAGAGCAAGATTATAGCTAGTAGAGAAATACTTGAAAATGCTAAACTAGTGCTGGAAGAAAAATATAAAGACGTAGAAGTTTTACCTAAACCCCCTCACTGGGGTGGTTATAAAGTTGTCCCACACCAGATAGAGTTTTGGCAAGGGCGCCGCAGCAGATTACATGATAGACTGCGATATATAAAGCTAAAAAATAATAACTGGGATATAGTGCGTGTCTCACCTTAAAATAAAATTTGCTCATGTTTTTTCATGAATACTATTCCCATTTCTTAAATCACATTTTAGACAAAAAACTGATTGGCAATTGCATAAGCAATCTGCCTTCCAAATAGGAACACTATAGTTTATAATATTTAAAATTTGCGACCGAAGTATGTCGTAAATTAATTGTTAAAAATGTCACGCTATTCTATAGATCTGCTTGGCATTTAATTCTTTTTTGCGCTTATTTAAATAGGTCACATGGTCTATTAATATTTATTCTTATGCAATAAGTTGTTTTTTTAACGTCACAATAAGAGCAAATAATATAAAATTAGCTCTTATTTAAAGTTCATATTGATAGTAATAAAATATAGTAATATGGACGCTGCAGGAGCAAGATCATCAAAAGAAATAATAGTAAAGGATACGTATATCACAGGTAAAAATGAAGCAGAGCTTAAAAGAGCTGAGAACTGTTTACTATTTATTAATCAATGTACGAATAGCATTGATGAAATCAACAAGTACATAGCTGACTTAGATCACATCAATTTAGGACTTGCCATTAAGAATTTAAAAGCGCCAATGTTGTCAATGGGTTACAGCCCACTTTACAGCTCCGCAGTCGCCTTAGAGAATGAATTACTTAATGATATCATTTCTTATCCTAGACCAAACTTGGAGGACTTTATAGAAGAAATCAAAGTGGCTATTCAAAATGCAGATGAACAGCTAAGAGGAATGAGAGTAAGCTTGATATAAAAAAAGTTTGTTGAAAAACTCAACAAACTTTTTTTAAAGCTTTTTCTAAATAGATTTTAGCAATGCTTAGTATATGCCTCGCTAAGATTTTCAGCAATCATTTGTGCTGTTCTTCCTTCTATTTCATGTCGTTCTACCATATGAACAATCTTACCATTTTTGAATAAGGCAATAGATGGTGAAGATGGAGGATATGGCAACATCAGCTCTCTTGCTTTATTTACTGCTTCCATATCAAAGCCTGCAAATACTGTAGTCAGCGAATCTGGCTTTTTATCCCTTTGGATAGATAATTTTGCGGCTGGTCTGCAATTTGCTGCAGCACATCCACATACAGAATTTACGACTACAAGAACAGTTCCTTGTGTATTCAAAGCCTCTTCTACTTCTGCTGCAGTAGTTAATCCTCTGAAACCGAAGTCAGTAAGATCTTTTGCGTATGGAGCTACCATTTCTGCTGGGTACATAATTTTTTAAGTTAATTGTTAAATTGATGACAAAATTACGAAATTAGGAAGTACTTTTGCATTTCAAATCCTTAAAAAAGGGTATGTGGGCCAAAATACGTCGAATGTTGAGGCATAATAACAAATTTTAATTATAATACATAAAGCTATTATGAAATTTTCTCTTACATCCATTTCGCTAATATTAATAACAGTTTTTAGTCTTAACTGGTTGTCTTGCACTTCTAATAAAACGCCAGATATAGATATGGCAAATATGTGTTTGGATATAGATGCCAGTTATAGTTCTAATATCAAACCTATTATAGATAGAGGCTGTGCCTTAGGAGGATGTCATGTAAATGGAGGAGATGGTCCAGGTATCTACACCTCTTATGAAAATATTGTTCCTTTCATAGAAGATGGTTCATTCAGAAGAACTACAATAGACCAAAGGGATGACCCTTTATTAGGCATGCCTCCAGAATGGTCTAATAATGGAGCTCCAAAATCTCTCACGGATACAGAATTAGAATTGATTACCTGTTGGTTGGAAAATGGTTATCCGGAATAGAATTCCGTAAAAAAAATGACTTCCAAAAAACTTTGCAATTGGTTATGCGTTGGTTGGAGCGTGGTTAACCTGAATAGAATTCAAAAAAAATAAAATGACTTATCAAACACTTTGCGCTACACTTTTATTTTTGAGCTGTTTCATTTTTGATATGAAAGCTCAGGAAGGTAATGTGCAATCTTTCAAAGATACACGAGTGATAAATACTCATTCTGTAGAAACTTTACCAGCTCACAAATTGGATGTCAGAATTGGACATAGATTTGGAGACTTTGCCGGAGATCGAGGAGGCTGGCCAAATTTTTATGGTTTGGAAAATGCTGCAGACGTATTAATTGGAGCGGATTATGGAATTACAGACAACCTCACTGTTGGGGTAAATAGAACTAAAGGAGTTGGTATCTTGTCTAGATTAATCAACGGTAGTCTTAAGTATCGTCTTGTTCGACAACAGAAAAATGGTATACCTTTTAGCGCAGCCATTGTAGGAGAAGCGAGTGTTACCACACTACAAAGGTCTTCCAATCCAAATTCGATTTTATTCTTTGAAGACTTTGGGAATCGCTTTATTTATTCTTCGCAGTTGTTGGTATCTACTGTGATTGCGAATAACTTCACTATACAAGTTAGTCCAGGCATACTGCACAGAAATGTTGTTGACAATTTGGACGTAAACACGTTTTTCAATGTCGGTATTCAAGCGAAGCTACAAATCAATCGTGGCTTTGCGGTTATTTTTGACTCTACTTTTAACTTCAGGGATACGGAAGATTTAAACGGAGATTTTCACATACCTCTAGGATTTGGATTTGAGTTCGACACTGGAGGGCATGTGTTTCAAGTTAATGTCACGAATGCGACTGGATTAGCTTCTACGGATTTCATCCCTAACACCACTACAGATTGGTTGGACGGTGAATTTAGATTAGGGTTTACTATTTCGAGATTGTTTAACCTTTAAACCTAAAACTATTTTGAAAATTTTCATTACAATATTTTTTAGTTTTTTTATTCTAGGCATCACTTTATTACCTAATCCATCTTCAAGAAAGCAGTTAAAAGCGAACGATAAGGTTAGCGAGATACTTTATAAACTAGGAGATGAAACACCAAATCACTTTCTACGATACCCTAGTCAAAAAGAAATTGATTTGGGTCGTCAATTGTTTCATGAAGGGTTTGCTAGCCGCAAATCTGGAAAAAGGGTAAAACGACTCAGTAAACACTTTGTATGTACTTCTTGTCATAATGTAGAAAAAGAATTTAATGATCTAAGTCAGAATAATTCGCAAAAGCGGCTCGACTATGCTGCTCAAAATCAGCTTCCATTTCTACAAGGAAGCCCGATGTATGGTGTAGTCAATAGAACTTCTTTCTACAATGGTGACTATTACAAAAAGTATGGTGATTTGGTAGATGTAGCCCGTAACAATCTTAGAGAATCTATTCAATTGTGTGCCGTTGAATGTGCTCAGGGAAGGAAACTAAAAGATTGGGAAATCGAAGCACTCCTCGCCTATCTTTGGACTTTAGGTTTAGAAATAGAAGACCTCAATCTACAAGGCGAAGACCTTCAATTAATAGAGAATGCTATGCTAGATAAAAACAAATCGGCCGAAGCGATTTCTCTTATCAAGTCAAAATATATGGATCATTCTCCTGCTACTTTCACGACTCCACCGAGTAGTTTTGCTGAAGGATATAGCTTACAGGGAATACCAGAGAATGGAAAAAAGATTTATGAACTGGGTTGTCTTCACTGCCATAAAGATGGGCGATATTCTTTTTTGAATCTAGACAATTCAAAGTATTCATTTAAATATTTGCACAATCACGTGGACTCTTATGGTCACTCTTCTATTTATCAAGTCGGTAGATACGGTACTCCACCTCGTCCTGGAAAGAAGGCTTATATGCCACAGTACACGCAAGAAAAAATGACAGATCAGCAGATGGAGGATCTTCGTGCGTATATTAGTCAGGAAGCGAAAAGGTAGTTAAGAATTAGGTACTAGGTATTAGGCGCTAGGCAAATCTAGAGTGTTCCTAAACGGATAGAAAATCACATTCTACAATGAATTTTTCCAGCGTAGGTAGTCTTCTTCGTAGTCTATATCGTGCAGTTTGGGTAGCTCGAAATAGGTGACGCTGGCAGCTTTAACTTTTTCTAGGGTTTGTTCATACACCGTCTCGGTGCTCCAGGCTACACCATCGAATAATTCTAAGTCCGGTTTGCTGACTCCTAAGAGATAGTATCCTCCGTCGAATGTCGGACCTAAGACAACGTCATGGCTTCTCAGCGCTGTGAAAGCTTGATTCAAAATATCTGCCGACATATCTCCACAATCGCTGCCTATAATAAGACAAGAATCGGCCGTCTTCATAACGGTTTTAAAAGCATCTTTAATCTTATCTCCTAATCCTCCTTCTATCTGAAGCTGCTTGATAAAGTCCTTTTCAGACCATTGGTCTTCTCGGTTGATATGCGCGCTATAGAATAGATGCCTGCTGCAATCTACTTGTAGCGTAGTATCTAAAGTGTGCTGTAATAACTCTTTGTATATAGACAATGCTTTCTCGTCGCCCATGGTTTTGGCGATTCTTGTTTTTGCTTTTCCTAGTTCTGGATTCTTGATGAATATAATAAGATGCTTATCCATAGATTTAATAAATTCTTAATTCATTGTTTGTATTAAGACGTCCTTAAGACTTGAGGGCTATTTGCTTTAAGCTATTCTTAAAGCCATAACAATTTCTCTGAAGAGCTCGTCTTATCTGTAAATTGGTTAATCACCAATATTATTAACTGCCAAGGTAAATAAGATATAAAGATATCTACTCTCCAAGGCAAAAAAATTTTAGATTATGAAAGATGGAAAGATTTTGATCGTAATGATCTTCGCAGCCTTCAGTTTTACTGCGAACGCAAAGACAGCAACTTATCCTAGCAATGGCATTAACTCGGTAGAAGAATTTGCATATGCTCTTGACTTGACTGAATCACAAGTGTATGATTGGGAAGAGCTTAACAGCTACTACGAAGATGAATTCTACGCAGTACGTAGCAACAATAGTCTATCTCGTGATGCTAAGTCAAGAAAATTGGACAAACTATACTATCAAAGAGATCGTGGTGTAAGAAAGATACTTTCAAGAAATCAGTATAGAACGTTCTCTGGTTTGAAGTCATACAACGTCTATTTGAACCCGGGCACAAACTACAATAGAAATAGTACTCGCTACAGCAATAGTTATAACAGGTCAAGAAGTTATTATGGAACTAGTAGCAGGTTTAGGAATAGCAGATTCAGAGGGAATAAATTTGGAAGGTCCTATAGCTGCGGAAGATACTAGACTCATGATGAACATATCAAGAATCCATGAACATACAGAATAGTTGATTTTAATGGTTTATAAAATTCGATGCATCCGACAGGGTGCATCGTTTTTTTTGTTCCTTTAAAATGTACTTAAGTTTTCTCACTTGTTCCTTGAGCAGCTTGTTCGGTTTTAACACCTAAGGAAAACCTAAGGCTATGCTAACTCGGGCAAGGCACCTAAGCTTTTCTCGCTTGGTTCTTGGGCAGTTCGGAATCCCTTTTTGCTAAAAACCTAAATGCTAATACCTAAAACCTCCCAGAAAAGGACAAAGGATCGTAATGGGCACGCAAGGGTTTGGAGGAGCATTGTGATGCCCCGCTCTGGGTAGCTTGACGAGGTACGAGGAAAGATGGCCAGAGTGGCTGGCATCACGCTCCTCCATGCCCTGAAGTAAAATGGAGAGCCTGGTGCAGACTGCGGGATGCTTGGCGCAGAAGCAAGAGGCTGCATGGCCCCAAAAAGTGAAAGACATTAAGTGACTTATCATCAATTTATGAATCCAAACTATATAAATAAGGCGTAAATTTGTGCAACGAATTGGCCTGAATCGTTATCTACTAGGAAGAACGGTCCTACAAGAATTATAATCTATGAAAAAAGTATACTCTCATCTATTGATTTTGGTCTGTATGTCTCTAGCGTATATATCGCGCTCGCAGGTCAATTTTACCGCAAATGACTTTATTGTTCCCTACGAAGGGGTATATCACCCTGGCATCAATCTTGGCTACTATGGCCCTACTTGGAATGATAACACCTTGGGAGACTTGGCTGCCGGAAATGAGACTAGTCAAACGCAAGGCTTGGGTATGAAGGCGCTGCGGGGATCGCTGCCAGAGGGATTGGGGCGTACTTTTACCTACGACATCTGGATAGATAAATATGACTATAATAATGCGATTGGTACTACGGACAATACTTTGTTTTTGGGTTTTGCTTCGGCGGAACATCGAGATCCGGTAGACTACTGTCCAGGTGATGATTTTCAGACGGATATGTTTGCTAATCTGTACGAGCCTATCTGGGATGATGGGGAGAATGGGACGCCGGTCAATGATGAAAATTACTATGCGCTGTACGTCTATGAAGTGGTCAGTCGACTACATGAGAAAGTGAAATTTTGGGAGATATGGAATGAGCCTGGATTTGACTTTACGGGTGCGAAGGGATTTTTGGAGCCAGGCCAACCTGGCAATTGGTGGGAGAACAATCCTGACCCTTGTGACTACAAATTGCGTGCCCCGATATTTCATTATATCCGGACTTTGCGTATCTCGTATGAGGTGATCAAAAGTATCGCGCCGGATGATTATGTGTGCATAGCGGGATTGGGTTTTGATAGTTTTCTTGACGCTTTGTTGCGGAATACGGATAATCCAGACGATGGTAAAGTGACTGCGGAGTATCCTTTGGGTGCTGGTGCGTATTTTGACGTAGTGGGTTTTCACGTGTATCCACATATAGATGGGACGACCAGATTTTGGGATCCTAGTATCAATGATTTTGTGTTTACTCGACACTCTGATGCAGCAGCTGATGCTTTGGAGACTCGCCAAATAGATAGGCAAAAAGTATTGGATGCTTATGGCTACGATGGAATGACTTATCCACGAAAGGAATGGTTTGCCACAGAAGTGAACGTACCTAATATGCCGATCAATCAAGCTTGGGGTTCGGAGGAAGTGCAAAGAAATTATGTGATGAAAGTCAACATGAAAGCCATGGAGCTAGACTTCACTCAGATTCATCTTTTTGTGCTGGGAGATTTTAGTGATGAAGATGACGCGCAAAGTGAGTTTAACCTCATGGGGAGTTATAAAAATTTGTTTGGAATAGGACCGGGCCAAGAAGTAGTAAAGGAATCTGGAATCGGAATGAAGACGTTATCCGATGCCTTATTTGGTTCGCGCTATGATCCTGCACAAACAGCCGCTATGAATCTACCTGACAATATCGGTGGAGGGGCGTATAGATTTGAGGACGGTACGTATACTTATGCCTTGTGGGCGAAGACTCAAAATGATTTGTCCGAAAATGTAAGCGCCATTTATTCCTTTCCTACCCCACTCAATTTGTCTACACTCATACGCAGAGAGTGGGACTTCTCTAGGACAGGAAATCGCATCAGTCAAAATGCCAATAATATTTCGCTTAGTGCTGCTCCGATTTTTTTGAGACCTACGCAAGATGATCCTGACGTATCTTTAGAAGTGAGCTGCAATATGGATATTGAGATAAAAGTCACCGCCACTACTCCTGAAGGAGGTGCGGTAGTCAGTTGGCCCATACCGACCGCTACGACTAATTGTCCAGGAGGCGTAACTATTGAACAGACACAAGGTATCGCAAATGGAGGATTTTTTCCTTTTGGGGTACACGAAATGCAGTACACAATCACAAATGCCTGTGGGCAACAAAAGTTATGCGCGTTCAACGTGGCAGTAGCTAGCACTGGTGGCGGGATTGGAGACTGCAATCTGTTTCGTTGGGAAATGGGATTTGTAGGTCAGTATAAAGGCAACAAATATTTTGTCTCGAAGGTGAAGAAAAATTTTGTGGATGCCCAAGCGCAAGCCGCTGGACATGGAGGCTATTTGGTTTCTATCGATAGTCCAGAGGAAAATGAATTTTTGAGACAGCAAGTCAATACGCTTGCGATGATTGGGTATAATGATCTGGATGTAGAAGGAAACCTCGAATGGACTTCTGGCAAAGAAGTCGTCTACACCAACGTGGCAGACTGTCAAGGATGTCAAAATTCTGATTTTGGAGATGTCGCGATATTCAATCATTTCAATGGAGAATGGTTTTTTGTAGGGCAAGATGCGGTGGAGTATTTCATCATGGAATTGCCATGTGGCGAAATAGAAGAATGTATCTGCACAACAGAATTTGACCCCGTCTGTGCTCCTGATGGGCAGCTCTACTCCAATAGTTGCTTTGCAGAATGCGCAGGCGTTTTAGACTATAGTTTTTGTGTCGAAGATTGCGACTTGTCTCAACAAGAATGGCTACAAGATACGCTTGCCAATACTGATTTTTGTGAACAGAGTTGTTTGGCTTCCATTGAGTCATTTGTATTCAACGATACTACCTTTGTATTTTTTAATGCTCAAAATGGAATCTGCACTGCCCCCTTGTCAGAGATATATAGTTGCGATGGCACCCTCATCTGTACAGAAGGTTCTATCGCTGGGCTTACAGAATGTACTGAGCGTTTTGGATCTCTACTTTCATTGACTACAGAAACATTTTGGACACGAGAGGACTGCGAAACACCTTGTAATTTAGATGAACAAGTCTGGTTGGATGAGCTGATTGCCAATGTAAATTGTAATTATTTTTTCAACCTTACTATTTCTACTTTTACAGAGAATGGTAATATCTACGTTCTTGTTGATGACGGTAGCAGTCCTGATTCGGATGGTGGCTATGTAGTTTATGATTGCATGGGCAACATATTTTGCACAGAAGCAGGTTTTGGTTTTCCTTTGTGTACTGATATTTTTGAATCTGATTTTCTTGATAATCTAGAGCTCATTTGGTCTGCTGTGGAGATGTGTGGGATGCCTTGTGATTTGGATAGACAAGACTGGTTACAGGATACACTTGCAAATACTGATTTTTGTAACGAGAGTTGTTTGGCTTCTATTGGGTCATTTGTATTCAACGATTCTACCTTTGTATTTTTTGATGCTCAAAATGGAGGCTGCTCTGACCCCTTGTCAGAGATATATAGTTGCGTTGGTACCCTCATTTGCACGGAAGGATCTATCGCTGGGCTTACAGAATGCACCGATCGTTTTGGCTATCCACTTCCTTTGGTTACAGAAACTTTTTGGACACGAGAAGATTGCGAAGCACCTTGTAACTTAGAGGAGCAAGACTGGCTACAAGACACACTTGCCAATACTGACTTTTGCGGACAGAGTTGTTTGGTCGCTATTGGATCTTTTGTATTCAATGATACCACCTTTGTATTTTTTGATGCACATAATGGTGGATGCACGGATCCTTTATCGGAGATATATAGTTGTGATGGTACACTCATCTGTACAGAGGGTTCTATCGCTGGGCTTACAGAATGCACCGATCGTTTTGGCAATCCAATGGCTTCAGAAATGTTTTGGACACGAGAAGACTGCGAAGTTCCTTGTAATTTAGAGGAACAAGACTGGTTGGATGAGCTGATTGCCAATTCCGATTGTAGCAATCTCGACCTGACCATTTCTACTTTTACAGAGGATGGCAGTGTCTACGTTCTTGTTGATGACGGCAGCGGTGCCGTTCCAGATGGTGGTTTTGTAGTCTATGATTGTCTTGGCAATATTTTTTGCACAGAAGCAGGTTTCGGGGCGCCTTTGTGTAGCGATATGTTTGAATCCGATTTTCTTGACAATCTAGAACTTATTTGGTCTGCTGCAGAGATGTGTGGGATGCCTTGTGATTTGGATGGACAAGACTGGTTGCAAGATACCTTGAGTAGTGATGCCATTTGTGCTAACTCTTGCTTAGAGAGTATATATGCATTCGAAGATGCGGGTGTCACTTATGTCGCTTTTATCAACGATGAAGATGCATGTGGAACGGGTGTCACCAATATATATACCTGTACTGGTGAGTTGTTTTGCCAAGAAGGCAGCATCGCCTACCTGACGGAGTGTAGTGATTTTTTTGGGGAGGATATTTTTGATGAAGGCATTGAGCTTTGGTCCCCAGAGCAATGTCCAGCACCCTGCACCCTCGATGGACAAGCTTGGCTAGAAAACAAATTGGCTAGTCTGGATTGTGAAGGATGCGTCGCCAGTGTCGAAACTTTTGTCTTCAACAATGAAAGTTATGTGATCGAAGTCCGTGACTCGGCTGCTTGTGATCCCGATGGATACTCCATTGTAGATTGCGATGGTTTTGTAGTTTGCATTGAGGGAGGCGTGAACGGAAGTACGGATTGCTCTAACAGCTTCGGCTCTCTTGAGAATGTAAAGACGGAAGTACTTTGGGCGAAAGCGGTCGACTGCTTGAACACAAGCATTAGTGTCTTGCACTTGGAAGCATTGACCCTCTATCCCAATCCTACCCAAGCTAACATCAATCTTAGTTTTGAAGGAGTGGAAACTAGATCCTTGCGCATAGATATTTTAGACGTATTGGGTAAAAGTATTTCTCACATGGATTATGATTCGGTAGCTGGTAGTAATAATATTCTTTTGAACACTAATGGGCTAGCTGAAGGGATGTATTTTATTCAGGTGTCTGATAAGGTGAACGCTTCTGTTCGTTTGTTGAAGTTTGTGAAAATTTGATTCCGTTGGAAAATTGAAAGTGGAGAGTGAGAAAGAAAAAAGTGGAGAATGGAAAGCTAGAAATCGAAAGCTTGGACTTGATAAACGATTCAACAAATAAACAAAGCATAGCTAGGCGGTCGGGCACATTGCACATTGTTTTATTGCACATTGGTAATTGAATATTGATTATGGGCTGCCCCTTGCGCTTTGCTTAGGGTCGGGCTCTCCGCTGTATGGTATGGCTATGCGCGAGACGCGATGCATCGCGTCTCTACCCTGCGCTTCATACCATGCCGCTTCTATCCCTCATCCATTCTAGGCTCGCTACTATCGTAGCATCGCAATTGTACTAGGTGCTAGTTATTAGATTTTAGGTTTGAACTTGGCTTATAATTCTTAAAATCATCGAAGAAGAAAAAACCTATTGCAGCTATCGCACTTATAACAAAGCAAAATATCCAAAGGAAATTCCAACCAAAGTAGTTCGCAAGATTGAAGCCTATTGGTGAAGCTACCACCATAGAGATCGGCCATATCATGGTATACAGTCCAATGTAGGAACCTTTATTATTTGGATCTGCCATCGCTAGGGCCTTGACATTGATGTAAGGAAAATTGATGATTTCACCATAGGTAATCAACAATATACTCAGCAGCAAAATGGCGTAGATGGTGGTTTGGGCGAAGGAACCTATTCCTACCAAAACTAGAAAACTCATTCCCATCATAATTGCGCCAATAGCGATGAGCCATTTTGGTTTCGCTCTGTTTTCTAAATAATATATCATTGGCATCTCACAAAGGAAGATAACAATACCATTGATGCCTAATAGATAACCGATAACATCTTCATTGAAGCCTAGTTCTGTTTTTAGAAAATAGGGTAAGGTGAATATCAGCTGTGCAAAGGATATGGTACTTAATAGTAAAAAAAACATATAGACTAGAAATGGAAAATCTGAATAGGGTGATTTTCCTTTAGTCTTTGGCGCTACCTCTGGCACATCATCTATTATTGTTTCATTTTCTTCTCCAGGCTTGGTAGAGTGTCCATCTGTATGATTCAGTTTAGTATATAGAAACAAAGCCGCTATAACACACGTCGCTGCATCGATTATGAACAACCAGTTGTATCCAAATTTGACGGCGAGGAATCCGCCCACCAAAGGACCTATCCCTACGCCCAAATTTATCATAAGTCGTATAAGGGATATGGAGCGCGTTTTGTTTTCTTCTGTGCTATAGTGATCCATAGCCACAAAATTGGCTGGTCTAAATGAATCTGTTATTATAGTCGCCAACATCACGAAGCCTAGCCACTGATAAAAAGTCTCTAAATACAGTAGTCCAATAAAGGCAATAGAAGACAACAACAAACTCCCCGTCATCACTTTAAAAAATCCAAATCGGTCGGTCAGATTTCCCCCAAGGATAGCGCCTATCATCGCTCCTATTCCATAAGCACTCATAACCCACCCTACTTCTGTGATGCTAAATCCTAGACGGGTTCCTAAGTATACAGATAGGAATGGGAAGACCATCGCTCCTATTCGGTTGATGAGCGTCACCCATGACAACATCCATATCTCGTTAGAGAGTCCAGAGAATGATTTGTAAATTATATTATTGCGCACCTTACTCAAATGGTTTTGGTAGTTTCGCCAAAGCTAGGTGTATTCATTGTTAAATGCAAGTACAATTGGAGAAGGGAATTATGAATGATGAGTTATGAATGACGAGAATGAAAATTGAGAATGAAAGAAAATTAACGATTCAACAAATAAACATAGCGTAGAACAGTGGGTGAGATGGCGAAAGTGGAAAGTGGAAAATTGAAACTTGAAACTTGAAAATTATTGACTTATTACATTTCACAGATCGATTTCGATTTGTGTTTAAACCAATAAAATTTTAAATCAATTAAAAAAAGTGCCGAGCTGCATTTGCAGTCGACACTTGAAAATTTACCTTTGGTTAATTTAGTGGGTATAAAAAATACTCCACTTGGTTATACAGTGATTGTTTATTTACCGTTTAGTAACTGCTTAGGCTTGCCGTTTTGCATTTGCTCTCCTAGTTTAGCAGAGGCTGCGAATGAGGCTACCATATTGGACAGCATTTCAGATCCTGCTGTCGGGGAATTGGGAAGCATAATCAGATTACTGTTTGCGTTCTCTCCCATCGACTGCATGGTATCGTAGTGCTGCGTGACTACGATCAGTGCAGAGGCTTCTTGAGAATTGATCCCCACTTTGTTAAGCGCTTCTACGGAGTCTTCTAGACCCTTTGCAATTTCTCTTCTTTGATCGGCGATACCTTGACCTTGCAGACGCTTTGATTCTGCTTCTGCTTTTGCCTTAGCAACGATTCTGATTTTTTCTGCTTCTCCTTCATACTCAGCAGCCATCTTATCTCTTTCTGAAGCGTTTATTCTATTCATGGCGTTCTTCACAGCCTGATCAGGATCTATATCGGTAACCAATGCACGAACTATCTTGTATCCATAGTCATTCATCGCTTCCTGCAATTCATTACTGATGGCAGAGGCGATATCATCCTTACGGACGAATACGTCATCCAATTTCATCTTTGGAACTTCGGCACGCACTACATCAAAAATATAGGCAGTAATTTGTTCTGTTGGATTCTCTAATTTATAGAATGCGTCGTAGATACTATCGGGCAGTACTCTAAACTGCACAGAAACTTTGAGACGAACGAATACGTCATCTCTTGTCTTTGTTTCTACGGGTACATCCAATTGCTGAATTTTTAGAGATACTCGACCTGCTATTTGGTCTAGAATTGGAATCTTAAAATGCAAGCCTGATTGAGCCACATTGTGAAATTTGCCAAGACGTTGTACAATGGCAGCGGTTGTTTGACGAACTGTGAAAAGACCGTTGAGCAATAAAACAACTAGAAGTACAAAACCGACTACTACTACTGGATTGATTAATTCTAACATAACTATTAGTTTTAGTATTAAGAAAACTTAGAAGTACACATTGTGTACCTC
>CAYZUW010000020.1:0-23062 GCA_964481325.1 uncultured Saprospiraceae bacterium | reverse complement strand
ATCTACGTCTATGAGTTTCCAGTGTGGACTCATCTATTAATGATTTGGTAAATTTTGAAAAACTATAAATAGATTAGTAATAAACACCTGATTGAAAACGTGATTATAAAATCAATTTTGATTGTTGTAATGTATTGGTTGTCATTGACTTAAGTTTTATTTTTCAACCATAGTTTATTGCCAAATTATATCATTGAATTGGGCTAGCGCTGTGAAACTATGACTCGAAGAGGAAGACTCCAATGAAGAGCCATGAAGCCTGGGCTTGGAGGCCGAGCGAGCAGCGAGTAGTGTAACATAGCGACCCTGATAGCCGCCATTAGAAGGCTTTTAGGGTAGCCCCCAAAAGACAAGCTAGTGGAAAATTATCTAGAATATCTTAATAATATGATTAACTTAGATTCAAACTAATACAAAATACATATGAGATTTTTATTAATAAACTCTATACTCGTTTTTTTGCTTTTATCATGCAATTCAAACCCATCCTTAGATGCTGGAAATAAAACCGATAAAACGACCGATACTTCTAGTACAAACGAAAATGCAGTTTCGTACGCAGTCGCCATACATGGTGGGGCTGGAAGTCAATCTCGTGAATCTATTTCAACAGAGACAGACCAAGCTGTAAGAAGAGCTTTGAATGCTGCCTTAGATGCTGCGGAATCTGTGCTCAAGAAGAATGGTGTTGCAGGAGATGCAGTGATCGCTGCTATTGAAATATTGGAAAATGATCCCAATTTTAATGCAGGTAAAGGTGCAGTGTTCACGCATGAAGAGCGGAACGAATTGGATGCTTCTTTTATGGATGGAAAGATGATGGACGCTGGGGCTGTCGGCGGGGTGACGAATATCAAGAATCCTATCAAAGCCGCAAGAGCGGTGATGGAAGATTCGCCTCATGTACTACTCACTGGAAAAGGTGCGGAAGAATTTGCAAAAAGTAAGAATATAGAAATTGTGGATCCGTCCTATTTCAAAGTGCAAGCGAGATTGGATGCCGTACGAAGAGCTAAAGAGGAGATGAAAGTAAAAAAGCACGGGACCGTAGGATGCGTAGTGCGAGATATACATGGAAACCTTGCAGCAGGAACATCTACTGGAGGGATGACAAACAAAAGATGGAATAGGATAGGAGATTCACCTATCATTGGAGCTGGGACATATGCCAACAATAATTCCTGTGCGGTATCTAGTACGGGCCATGGGGAGTTTTTTATTCGCTACGCTGTTGCTCACGATATTTCAGCCTTGATGGAATATAAGGGTATGAGTGTAGAAGAGGCTTCAAATCATGTCATCAATGAAAAACTAAAAGAAGCTGGTGGAGCTGGTGGCGTTGTCTGTGTGGATAAAGATGGAAACATTTCTACTTCATTTAACACAAAAGGAATGTATAGAGGATATGCGACTAGTAAATCAAGAGGAGTGGCGATATACAAAGATGAAAAATTGATGATGCCAAATTAATGATATAGGTTTTACCATAAGTTGCCGCTGAGTATAAATAAAAAAGCCGCCTTTCGATTATCTCGAAAGGCGGCTTTTTTATTTATTTATCTCTGCACAACGAATGGCGTAAAGGATTGCCCTTCTTCTGCATTTAAGACTAGGTAATAAATACCTGCTGGATATTCACTTACGTTTATGCTTGTCTTCGAAAGGGGTAGCGGACCATTTTCAAGGACCATGCCTAATGGATTGATTACTTGGAAATTTACCTCTCCAAATCTAGCTGTCCCTAATTCAATATTTATCAAATTATTCGTTGGGTTGGGATACAAGGAAAGGGGTATAGTTTCTAGCACTTCTCTAGTAGATACAACGCCTTCTATTTCGAATGATCCTAGTTCAAGTGTACAGCCATTGTCATCAGTGACTGTAACATCATAGAATCCAGGAACTAGATTTGTGATATTAGCTTCGTTGTCTCCATTACTCCAAGCATAGCTGTATGGAGGAGTACCTCCTATGATATCGATATTGATATTTCCATTGGCTTCTCCATCCTGGGCGTTGTTGATTAAAAGATTATCAAGCAGAAGCTCTTCTGGCTCTGTAATAATTACCGTAGATTCAAATGTGCAGAGCGTACTGTCTTGAACGGTAACATCGTAGGT
This sequence comes from uncultured Saprospiraceae bacterium, assembly GCA_964481325.1. GTDB lineage: Bacteria > Bacteroidota > Bacteroidia > Chitinophagales > Saprospiraceae > JALZVN01. Next base: position 20,942 of record CAYZUW010000020.1, on the reverse strand, counting down.
GCCTGCAACTAACATACTTATGTTTTGAGTGGTTTGACCGTTGCTCCAATTAAATTGAAATGGAGGAGTGCCCGTAGAGATGTCAAGCAATATTTCACCATCATTTCCGCCAAAGCAAGAAACGTTTGAGCTGGTAATATCAGCATCAAAAGAACCCACCACATTTACACCTACTACACAAGTATTCGAATTGCCTGCTGCATCAGTAGCGATATAAGTCACTGGCGTAAATCCGTTGACAAAAATGTCTGTTGCGCTTTCCATATTATTTATATCATTGGTGATAGTCACTGCGCTGCAATTATCTTCTACAACTGGTAGGTCTATAGTAACTAGTGTATCACATCTGTTGCCAATTATGTTAGTAGTGATGTCAGGAGGGCAGACAATGCTAGGAGCCGTGCCGTCTTCAACGGTAACATCAAAGCTACAAGTCGTACCATCGTCTAATAAAAATGTATTGGTCGTTGTACCAAATGGGAAAAATGAGCCTCTAGGTAAACCAGCAGTTTGTTCAACCAAACGATTATTGGTGGCAGTTCCTCTGAGTTGCATAACGAGGGCTAAGTCAAACCCAATACTGGATAACTGGACGGGGTCGGAGAATCCACAAGCTGGCGCAGCGAAGTAAGAGTTTCTAAATTCTCCTTCATTACTGTAGCCAGCGATAAAGCGACTGGTGTTGATCTCAGGAACGACAATTTCGATGACAACTTTTTGTCCTCGAGGGACAAGATGATTCACTTCAAGGGTATGTGTAGTATCTGCCAGTGACGGTAGTAGAAATTGCCTACTAAATACCAAAGTCATATTTTCATAAAGCACTTCTTCAACATCTAGATTGTAGATATTGAGATCTATCTGAGGACTATCACTGTCTGTAAATCCAATACCTATATCCATCATTTCTATTAAAAAGTCTCCATTGATTCCCATTCTAGGCATATCGAAAACGCGTAAGTGACGAGATTCAATACTCTGATCACAACCGAAAGAACTAACTACTGTATTGGAAAAATTTTGTCTGATATTCACATCCATAGAGTCACAAGTGCCTCCTATAACAGTTGGTAATTCATAGTTGACTATGGCACCGCATTCCTCTGAAACAGTAGAGACTATTGTATCAGTGGGGCAATTGGCAAATGTAAGTGGACTACCATCTTCAACAATAATATCAAAGCTACATTCACTACTGTTACCTGCATCGTCAGTGGCAACAAAGGTATTCGTAGTAACGCCAACTGGAAAAGCAAATCCACTGGGTAAACCACTTGTCTGCGCTACGGTAGTAGAACCACAAAAATCATTAGCTATGATATCAAAATCAACCATTGATGTACATTCATTATCCGCTACAGAAATAATTATATCTTCTAAACAATCTATAACGGGTGCATCAACATCAGCCACAAATACATCAAAACGACAAGTGTCCGTAGCACCAAATATATCCATAGCAACGTATTCGTTTCTTGTAAATCCAGGAGGGAATACACCTCCACTAGGAATACCCGCAATTTGGAAAATTGAATCTCCTGTACATGTCTCTAAAACAAAGACATCAAAATTAACTACCGCACCACATTCGTCCGCCTGACTAATGGTGTCAATATTCAAAGGGCAGATTAAAAAAGGATCTACACCATAGGATACGTTCACATCAAAACTACAAGAAGTGCTGTTACCTGCTGGGTCTGTTATCTCAAAAGTGTTAGTGGTGGTTCCAGCTGGAAATGCCCCTCCACTTTCAATACCAGCGGTTTGTTGTATAGAAAAGTCGGAAGCGTTAAGTTTTAAAACTAAATTGAAATCAGGTTGTCCGAATGAGGCAATATCTATTGGCTCTGGAATATTACAACCAGGACTAGCTATGAACGAAGGAGCGGACTGGCCACCTCCGATATTGTATCCAGGTACCTGCGCAATATCAAAAGGAGGTACTATTAGTTCTAAGACAATCATTTCTGTGTTGCTAACCAAAATGTTGGCAGGCACGGTGAAGATCCCTCCTGAAATGATAGGCACAGTTGCTTTCAAGCTTTCAAGCAAAGTCATATTGGCATATAGCAATGGCCCATTCAACGAATACACATTTACAGTAATTTCAGGCATGGTGCTCGAAAAACCTACTCCAACATCTACACCTGTCAAAAATACTTGGGCAGGTAAACCAGACTGAGATAGGTCAAAAATACGAATATGACTCGTTTCAACGTCCCCATTGCAGCTAAAAGCCGTGATATTGTCATCTGAGAAGTTCTGACTCAGATTAAAATCTGAGATAGGACAATTACTGGTATTGAAACCAACGTTATAGTCTAATACCGCTTCGCATTCTCTGCGACTAGGTAAAATAGTATCTATACTCTCTGGGCAAATAATTTCAGGTAAACTTAGTGAACTGGCTTTATTTTCCAATTTATGGCTTTTAGTGACGGCTAATTTGTCATCTAAGTCATAATTTAGGTGATAATTGATGGGGGTAGTCGAAAGTAGCAGCTTTGGTAAAAATATTGCTACTAATAGAATGTAATAAGTCCTCATGTCAATAAGCATAAATCGATTTAAAAAATATGTGCGCAAGGTAGCCACATTTAAAACGAATTTCGTGCTTAATGGGTGATTTTCTTCGATTTGCAAAATAGACTACGATTAAAAATTTAATAGTTAAAAGCATGTAAATTTAATGTTAGATGTAAAGTATTCGTTATTTTTGTTATATGACATGTTAAGACATTTTATATACTTCTAAGCGATACTAGAAGGATTTAGTAATAAATTGCTAGAACGACTGTGATTCCATGATAAAAAAGGGTAAAATTCGGCTCCGAAGTTTACACTATAGGCTATTTATACCTATGGTCTTGCCTATACTATTTCTATTTTTATTTACTTCTTCTCTACAAAGTCAATACGATATCCAACGTGACATTTTCTATGGCAGTGATAACTTTGATGAGTTATTGTCTGTGATTGAAGTTTCTGATGGTTTGGTATACGGAGCGACGGCAACGGCTTCCACTATGGGGGATTCTCCACAAACGACTGGAAATGCAGATTACTGGATTTACAAGACTGATTTTGATGGGAATATAGTATGGTCTTATACCTATGGTGGATTTGGTCGTGATTTACTTCAAGAATTAATCCGGACTTCTGATGGTGGTTTTATCGCTACTGGTGTCTCTGAATCTAATATCGGTGGTTTTAAAACACAAGATTCTAGAGGTGGGGAAGATTTTTGGGTAGTAAAATTAGATCAAGACGGGATACTTACTTGGGAGGCTACCTTTGGAGGAGATCAAGAAGATTTTTCTACAACTATAATTCAATTGGAAGATGGAACTTTCTTATGTGGAGGATGGACGCAAAGTTTAGTTAGTGGAGAAGTCTCTTTTCCTACCAGAGGTGGAGACTTCGATTATTGGTTAGTCAATATTGAAGCAAATGGTAATTTGCTGTATGATAGAAGATTTGGTGGCCCAAACACGGATAGGTTGCTAGATATGTATGAACTTCCAGGTGGCGATATTGTCTTGTCTGGATTGTCAAGTTCAAATATGGGGGGCGAAAAAACGGAGGATGCCTTCGGAGGTAATGATGCTTGGGTTATTAGAATGAATAGAGATGGAAGTATTGATTGGGATAGAACATTTGGAGGGACAACAGATGAACAAGCATGGTCGATTGCGCAAGCAGCAGATGGAGGTATTCTTATTGGAGCATTTTCAAATTCTGTGGTAAGTGGAAACAAAACGGCAAACCGAATCGGAGAAGCGGATTATTGGTTACTTAAACTAGATGATCTTGGAAACAAAGTGTACGATAGAACATTTGGAGGTTCTCTGGATGATGAGATAAGGGAACTGAAAATAAATGACAAGGGACTTTACGTTTTAGGAGGAAGGTCTACATCTGGAATTGGCGGTGATAAATCCGAATCAAATCGTGGAAACTGGGATTATTGGCTCATCATACTAGACGATGATGGTAATGTCTTTTATGACAAGACACTTGGGGGGGACAATATTGATTTACTCCAAGATTTTGCTATTCTTGACTCTGGTGATATAGTCTGTGGAGGATTTACAGCGAGTGATACTAGTGGTGATATTACAGATGTAAGTAATGGATTTAATGATAACTGGGTAGTGTTCTTAGGATGCACCTTGGATAATTTTTTGAATATTGGGGATGATGAAATGGTTTGTGAGTTTACCACGCAACAGTTATCTGCTAATACAGGACAAGCTAATGTTTGTTCAACAGTATGGAATGACAATTCTACAGAGATAGATCGCACATTTTTTATTGATGAAGACATTGATTTTTCAGTTATTGTGGGAGACATTTTTGGATGTATGGCAGAAGATTCTGTCTCTTATACCATATTCGACGCTCCAGAATTTGACCTAGGAAGCCCTACAATAGGATTATGTATTGGAGAAGATACATTGTTGACTACTGGCTTAGAGGAGACGAACAATTCCTTTGATTGGAGTGATGGCAATCAAGATGCTGAGCGAGAATTCCTACTCCCTGGAACGTATGAATTAACGGTTACAGATTTGATAGGCTGTACTTTTGCAGATACAGTAACCATAGAAAATTTTGCTCAACCTAGTTTTGACTTAGGCGCGGACTTGGTTTTTTGTGAAGGGGAATCTATGACGCTAACTGTTTCAGATCCTGGACCAACATATGAATGGTCGGTTCCCAATGGCAATTCTCCTAACCTCGAGATTACGGTATCTGGAAATTATTTTGTTACGGTTACCAATATGGAAGGATGTTCTACTGTAGATTCTGTGTTTGTTACTGTAAATGATATGCCTGCATTGAATTTGGGATCAAATCCAACAATTTGCCAAGATGAGATGGTGAATTTGGATGCCACGGCAGTAGGATGTGCTTCTTGTTCTTACCTATGGGAAGATATGTCTACCAATCCAATCAGAGAGGTCAGTCCTTTGTTTAATACAACGTATACTGTAGTAGTTACAGACAATACAACCATGTGTACCAGCACTGACCAGGTGACGGTAAATGTTCTAGCTAATTCTACAATTAGAATTAATGATGTGACTTGTGATCCTGCTGAAGTGAGAAATGATACTGTATTTTCTACCAATCAATTTGGCTGCGACAGTCTGACCATCTTCAACATATTGCCACTGCCTTCAGATACTATGCGATTCAACGTAGGGGTATGCGACTCCCTTGAAGTAGGTATAGATACTATCTATGATATCAATAGATTTGATTGCGATAGCCTAAACATATTCAACTTCTTTCTATTGCCTTCCAGCCTTGAAAATATTACAGGAGGAACTTGTGATGAAAATGAAATAGGCATTGATACGATGGTATTTGTTAATGAATTTGGTTGCGATTCGATTATTATTCAAGAATTAACTCCTTTACCAAGTTCAGAAAATACTTTCAATTTTGTTAGTTGTGATCCAGATGAAGTGGGTACAGATACTATAGTATTTGTTAACTCATTTGGTTGCGATAGTACTATTATAAACGTTACTGAGCCAATCTTGTCTGATACGATTCGTCTAAATGAAGCTGTCTGTTTTCCAGAAGAAGCACGCATGGATACCATGTTCTTTACAAATGATGTTGGATGTGATAGTTTGGTCATAACCAATTTCTTTCCAGTTCCGTCTGACACCATTGTGACTATAGATTTCACCTGTGACCCAATGGAAATAAGGAACGATTCTACATTAATCGTAAATGATGATAGTTGCGACAGTCTAATAGTAGAAATAGTCAATCCTGTCCCTAGTAGTGAAGAGGAGGTCTTAATTATGACCTGTGATGTCGATCAAGTAAGCAGAGATACACTATTCGAAACAAATATATTTGGTTGTGATTCCATAATAATTCAAAATTTCCAGCTGTTGAGAAGCGATACGATAGAGCTAAGAGATTATGTATGCGATGGTGAATCCTTCGTAGATACTAGCTTTTTAATCAATTCGCTCGGCTGCGATAGCTTAGTGATTACCTTTTTTGAAGAAGCATCTTCTGATGAAGTTGCCTTTGATGATTTCACTTGTGATGTGGATCAAGTAGGTATTCAAGTATTTAATCTAGAGAATCGATTTGGTTGTGATAGTATCGTTACCATCAATTTTGAATTTGTAGATGCAATAATTACCATCTTAGAAGAGAATACTTGCGATCCCTCGCAATTTGAACCAGATACGGTGGTTTTCTCCACAGCATTATGCGATAGTTTAGTAATAACCAACTTTAATGTTCAGCAAGAAAATGAAACCACCCTTGACCTAGTTAGCTGCAATATGGATGATGTAGGAACCACTTCGGAAACCTTTATGAATGTATTCGGCTGCGATAGTGTGGTGGTCACGGTTGTAAGTTTTGCTGATGAAGATATTACGAATCTGACCATTTTTGAATGTGAGCGTTTAGATACCCTTGTAGAGGAGAGTTTGTTTTCCAATCAATTTGGCTGTGATAGTTTGGTGATAACTACAACACTACCGGGATTGGATACCACTTTTAATATTTCCAATGTGTGTAGTCCTGATGAAGTGTTTGAGATAGAAAGTATGTTTGTCTCTGTAGAAGGCTGCGACAGTATTGTAATTGATCGAGGGATTCTAAAAGAAAATGTGGAAACTGTTTTTGAGATATTTACGTGTGATGAAGATTTGGTGGGTAGCACTACATTCGACTTTACTACTTTAGAAGGTTGCGATAGTCTTGTAATTTTCAATACGGTCTTAGGAGAAATTGAAATAATTCAGGATGTAAGAGATATAGCCTGTGGAGAAGTTTTGTCTGGACGTATTTCTGTACAAGGGAATGCAGGGCAATTGCCTTATCTATACAATATAGATGGAGGCGTATTCAGTAGTACAAGTGTTTTCGATAATCTTGACGTAGGGCTTTATCAAATAGGTGTGCAAGATGCAGACGGCTGTGAATCATTTGTAGAAATAGAAATTTCGGAAGTGTCTGGTGTGGGTATAATTTTGCCCGATTTTGTTGCTTTAGATTTTGGAGACCCTCTAGAATTAGATCCAATAATTGAAGGTGATTTTGTAGACTTCTTTTGGACAGGTTTTGATAGCTTGTTTTGCGAGACATGTTTAAATCAAGACTATGTTCCTTTGACCAGTAATACAGTTACACTAAATGTACTGAGTGAGGAGGGCTGTCTGGAAAAACATCAAGTTACTTTCGCAGTAGAGAAAAATTATGATGTTTTTATCCCTAATGCATTTTCTCCAAATGGCGATTTGGTTAATGATTTTTTCATGGTATACGGTGATGGAAATATCAGTCAAATAGTCAATCTCAGCCTGTATACAAGATGGGGAGAACAAGTATTCGAAGGGCTTAATTTGGCACCCAATGATGAACCTAGTGGTTGGGACGGAATGCACAAAGGTGAAATGATGAATCCTGGCGTATTCGTGTATAAAGTGCAGGTAGAGTTCTTTGATGGTAATATCGAAGATTTTGAAGGCGATTTTAGTCTCATTCGCTAAGTAAATACGCATTTCTTGGCATAAAAGGCATAGAAAAGGACCATATCTATAATTTGGCGAAGTTTTGGGAGTATAATCTCTAACAACTTGTTAATTTTGGGTAATATGTATATCCTAACGTCACAATACGTACGTTTGTAATTCAAAATAACTTCTGAATGGATTTTGGATACCTTATAAATATTTTACTAAGAGGGAAATGGCTGATTTTGGCTGCTGTCATAGCACCAGCCATAGCCGCCTACTTATATGTGGATGCGCAAGACAGAACTTATAAGTCTGCCACCACTATTTCGACTGGCTTATTAGATCCTGCTGGATTCAATCCAGATGATCCAGGGGCGTATATTTCTTCGGAGATATTAGACATCAGTTTTAACAACCACACCGAGAAGCTTCAGAGTGAATCTATGAAGCGATTACTTTCTTTCAAGCTTCTTATTCATGATCTGAATGGAGATCATACTCCGTTTAGAACCTTGGATGAAGAGGGCGTTGAAAATATCAAAACCATCAACTTGCAAAATCTTGTAAGTGCGCTACAGAAAAGAGTGGATGATTTGGATGGATCTCAATTTGAAAGAGAAGAAGAATTGAATTACCTAGAGGTAGCACGCGCTTATGAATATGATAGAGAATCGATTGATGAAGTGTTGGTGGTTTACAGAAAAGGAAAAACAGATTTATTAGGAATCGACTTTGAAACGGAGGATCCATTTTTATCTGCCTACTGCGCCAGTACCTTAGCAGATCTCTTCTTAGTGGTAAACAAGTTTGAGCAAGAGAAGACCTATGTGGAGGATTATGAATTTGCCTTAACAGATACAGAAAAGAAGAAGACGAAATTAGATTCCATTCGATATAGTTTGAACAATTACCGAATTGAGCATGGATTACTTGACATATCGGATCAGGCGGCAGAGATTATAAAAATTAGAAGTGAATTAGAGCAATTAAGCACGGAAAGCACTATAGAAATTGAATCTAGCGAAGAATCCATAAAAACACTTGATGAATATTTGAGTAAGGCTGATATAAATGTGATTAATGACAAGGTCGATAAAATTGCAACCAGTGAAGACGTTACCTGGATTGTTGATCAGATTGCCATTCTAAGAGAGGATTATATTGATAACCGGAGTGTTGATATTTTATTAGAAATAGAAGCTTTAGAGATACAAAAGTTGAATATTTTTGAACGCATGTCAGATCAAGAGAGTGAAGATTTGGGGAATATCAATAAAGATTTATCAAAAGATTTATTGGCTTCTAAAATTGAAAATGAATTAATCAATTCCGCTAGCAAAGCCTCAAAGGAAGCCATTACAGCTGCTTTGGCTAGAAAAAACAGTCAGGCGAGATCACTACTTACGCATTATTCAATTGTTGATAAATTGACTGGAGATATGAAAATAGCTTCAGATGCTTATGATACAGCTAAGGACATAGAAAACGAAAAGAAGGTAGCCTTAGATAAAGCGGCTTATCCACTTGCGATTCGTGAAAAAGCAAACGTAGCAGATGAACCTCAGTCTTCGCTAAAGGCAGTAATTACGGCTTTCTCCGGTGTAGTAGGTGGGACTTTTGCATCGCTATTGCTTTTGATGTTGGCTTTCATGGATAATAGCTTGAGTAATACACATCAGTTTAGAAAATTCAGTGATATCGATTTGATTGGTACACTCAATGAACTCAAGCAGAAGAACGTAAACCTTAAAGAGTTATTTGAGTCTGAATTGAAGAATCCGCCTTTAGAGGTGTTTAAAGAATCTGTGCGGTCGCTGCGGCATGAGATAGAGCAAACAGATAAAAAGGCCTTTCTTTTTACTAGTACCAAAGAACAGCAAGGAAAGACTTTCTTGATAATCATGTTAGCGCATGCTTTGACCCTTAAAGGAAAGCGTATTTTATTGATTGATACCAACTTTAAGAATAACTCGCTTACCAGAATGTTTGGGGAGAATAATATGAAGAATAAATTGACTTCACGACTATTAGGGGAAGCCAATCTAGATAAAGAATTTGAGACTAAAAATGCAAACAGCACGAGTAGCATGTTTAGCATGGAAAACGTTGATATCCTTGGAAATAGAGGAGGGATGTCCTCTCCTTCAGAACTGTTTGCGGGTAAGGAATTTAGAAAATTGTTGGAAAACTTTACCAATACCTACGACTATATCTTTTTAGAAGGACCTGCGTTGAATAAATATGCAGATTCCAAGGAATTGATTGAATATGTTGATAAAGTTATTACCGTCTTTTCAGCCAATAACAGTGTTGATGCGGCGGATAAAAAATCAATTAACTATCTGCAGAAATTGAATGGTAAATTGATGGGAGCTGTACTCAATAAGTTGGAAATGATCAACTTGAACTAGTAGACTTCTAACAAGGCTTATTACCGAACCTACATTTATTAAACACCATGCGTGTCAATGGCAGAAAATGAAAAGTCCTACTGGATAAAATCTGGTGTACTTACATTATTAGATAGAATTTCACTTCTTGTCTTCGGATTTTTGGGGTTTATCCTACTGGTTAGGATTTACGACAAAGACGTTTTTGGATATTGGGTATTATTTCTAAGCACCGTGACCTTTTTTGAGGTGGGAAGAAACGGATTGATACAAAATGGACTAGTCAAGTTTTTAACTACCGCTAAGACCGATGAAGAGCGAGGTAAAATTTCTACCGCCTCAATGGTGCTCAATGTAGCCCTTTCTGTCATCAATGTAGTTTTGTTAGTAATTCTTGCACCAATGGCGGCCTCCATATTTGATGGAGAGATAATAAAAGACCTCATTTACATTTATGCAATTACCACTTTGGTTATGATTCCCATGCAGCATTTTATTTTTGTTCAGATTGCCCATTTGGACTTTAAGGGGCCCATGTTGGCTAATTTTGTACGGGGTGGGGTATTTTTTTTGTTTGTAGCTTTTATTTTTATTTCTTCAAGAGACGAGCCGCTTACTAGTTTAGCATATGTTCAAATTATAGGTGCGCTTGGTGGCTCTATCGTGTCATTTATATTTGCCAGACAATACTACAAGTTTAGCAAAGAGATAGATTGGGCTTGGGTTTCAAAGTTATTTTATTATGGCTCTTTTACTTTTCTCACCAACTTGAGTACTATGCTTTATAAAAGCATTGATAAATGGATGCTAGGAGCCTATCATTCTTCTGCAGGTACTGCTTTGTATGAAGTTTGTATCAAGGTAAACAATCTTCTAGAAGCCCCTACACAAGCTATAGCGCAAATAGTATTTCCTAAATCAGCGCGTAAGGGAGAGAGCGAAGGACCAGAAGCTATTAAAAAATTATATGAAGGAGCTGTTGGAGCGATCTTAGCCATAGTAATACCTGCAGTTCTTTTTGTTTTCCTATTCCCTAAGTTGGTAGTTTTATTCTTGGGGGGATCCGAATTTATAGAAGCAGTTCCTATACTTACAATCACTGTGTTTTATGCATTGTTTTTACCTTTTGCCAACCAGTTTGGTACTATACTCGATTCCATAGGAAAACCTCAAATCAATCTTGCATTTACATTATTAGGTGCATTGATTAATATTGTTGCCAACTACTTTTTCATCATCAATTTTGGAGTAATAGGCGCTGCTTATGGTACGATTACGACCTACGTCATTACTTTTATCTTAAATCAGATAGTGCTGAATAAAATGTTTAAAGTCAATTGGTGGAGGGCCTTTGCGGCCATCCCCGGTTTCTATATCATGGCCTTTGGAATTATTTTTGGTAAAAAGAAGGTAGAGCCCGTTAATACTGAAAATCCAGAGCTTAGTCTTAATAAAGAAAGTGAAAAAGTAGTTAACAAGTAAACACATTGTTATAACTCATGAAACAGAATATAGACATCATATATTTTACGCTGTTTAGATGGAAGAGTGAGTTTTCATCTATTTCGCATGCGTTTGGTAAAGAGTTGGCTAATCAAGGAACACGTGTCTTTTATATAGGACACCCTTTCACTTACAAATACTTATTGTCTTCAGAAAATCGCAACCTACTCAACGGGAGTATGGCAAGTTCATTGAAGCTTTCAGAAGAAAAGGTAGAAGGCGTTTCTCCGAATTTTCATTCATTTATAGCCCCATTGGTTACACCTATCAATTGGATGCCGCCAGGAAAGTTGTACGATTTCTTTTTGCGAAGAAATGAAGATAAAATCAGAAGGTCGATTGACGAAATAATCGAACAATACGATATCAAGGATTATGTATTGATAAATTGTTTTGATCCCTTCTTTCCGGATATAGCCTCGCACAAATTACCACCATTGGTAAATATCTATCAATGTGTAGATGATATTTCACAAAATGCTTATACGCTCAAACATGGGTATGAACTTGAAAAGAGAATAGCAAGACAGGCAGAATTGGTCTTAGTGACAAGTACTAATTTGAAAGAAGTTATGTCAGCCTATAATTCAAATATCGAGATTTTGCACAATGCAGCTGATGTGGATAACTTCAGCCGAGCTATGACAGATACTTTTGAACGCCCTGAGGAACTAGTAGGTATTAAAGGCGACATCATTGGATTTACAGGAGCTTTAGACCCCGTACGTATCAATTATGGATTATTATCAGCTATTGCAGATTCATATCCTGATAAGACATTGGTACTTGTAGGACCCTATCAGGAAGATTTAGTAGACAAGGCTGGTTTAACTAATCGAAAGAATGTAGTCCTTACTGGCTCAAAGCATATATCAATGCTACCGCAGTATGTGCATTTTATGGACACATTAATAATTCCTTTTTATTGTAATCAATTGACTAAGAGTATTTATCCTTTGAAAATAAATGAATATCTTGCCTCTGGAAGATCGGTAATATCAACAAATTTTTCTGTTGATATCGTCGGATTTAAGGATGTTATACATCTTGTAGACTGTGATGATTCGTTTATTGCAAAGATCCCAGAAGCCATAAAAGATAAACAACCTAAAGATGTACAACAAAGAATAGCGATTGCAAAGACGAATACGTGGGAAAAGCGCGTTCAACAATTTTGGAATATTATTGACCAACAGACGAAAAAAACGGGGAAGCAAGGAAGTAACTTAGAATTGACAATCAAGAAAAGCACCAAGATAGATGAGCTTTCTTAGAGATAAAATAAATACGAACCCTGGGTTTAAAAAATTTATGCACCGATTATTAGTGCCTAAAGATGATTACCGTCCAAGATGGTGGGTCCGTAAGATATTTAATCCTCTCTTTGTATTTAAAAGAGGAAAAGGAACTTCTATCCGGTCAAAAGCAAGGATGGATATCCTGCCAAAGTTTTTGTTTTATCTTGGCGATTCCGCGATTATTGAGGACTTTAGTGTTGTAAACAATATTTTAGGGGATGTAATTATTGGCAATAATTCTCTCATTGGTTTACGGTCCACTGTTATAGGGCCCGTAGAAATCGGAAATGATGTATTGCTTGCCCAAAATATAGTACTTTCAGGTCAGAATCATGGATATGAGGACATTTCTGTATCTATTAGAGAGCAAAAAAGTATTACTAACAAGATTACTATAAAAGATAGTGCTTGGATTGGAGCGAATGTAGTCATTGTAGCCGGTGTAACTATTGGTGCACATAGTATTGTTGCTGCTGGATCAGTCGTTACTAAAGACGTACCTGATTTCACTATAGTAGCTGGGAATCCCGCTAAAATATTGAAGCAATATAATAGCGATACAAATGAGTGGGAGAGAGCCAAGAAAAATATAATCGGTATTTGATTAATAAGAATCTCTTATGAGCGAGAAAGATAAATTTGAACTGACACAGCAAGAAAAACTCATAGAGTTTTTGGGTTATCTTGTACCCGCCTTACTACTTATCGCTTTATTTGCCAAAATCGTAATTTTTTAAATCGCCTTGATGTCACAAATGACTGCCATATCTGAATGGGTGCGTACCAAGGTGATAGTGGAAAAGTTGAACAACCCGCTCGGCTTTTTTCTTATTATTGGATTTACTGCTTTTATTGGTTTAGCCATAGGGGTACTAGGTATCAAACTTGGCGTGCTACTTTTTGCAGGTATTGTTTCTATTCCTCTGATGATATGGATGTTTGTCAATGAGCAAGTTGGTTTGGCGGTCTGTTTACTCATCGGTTTTTTGATTCAATTGAGTTACAAATTTGGAGATTACCCAGTAGGGACACTATTGGATGGCTTGACTATGTTTTTGGTAGTAACCGTATTGGTCAAACAGATACAAAAATCAGATTGGACTTTTGCTAAAAGTCCTATCAGTGCATATATTATTGCCTGGATGGCCTATAGTTTTATCCAGGTATTGAACCCCATGGCACAATCTGTATTGGCTTGGGTGTATACGGTGCGTTCGATGACTTTACTTATACTGCTATACTTTGTATGCTGCTACGCATTTAATTCCTTAGATCGAATCAAATGGATATTGAAGTTTACCATAGCACTGACTTTAGGAGCGGCATTGTATGGACTAAAGCAAGAGTGGATGGGTTTGACCAGTTGGGAACGTGCTTGGTTGTACGCTGATCCATTGCGGGCAGAGTTGATTGTCCAGTGGGGTAGAGAGCGTGTTTTTTCTATATTCTCGGATCCAACTACTTTCGGAATCTTGATGGCTTATATGGCAGTGTTTTGTGTAGTCTTAGGTTTGGGGGCATTTAAGAATTGGCAAAGAGGCGTGCTTATTGCCTCTGCCTGTGCTATGGTATTGTCTATGGCTTATGGAGGTAGTCGTACGCCAGTTGTATTAATACCTGCTGGTTTTGTTTTTTATGTGATTTTAACCTTACAGACTAGAGTGATGCTCTTCACAGGAGTGTTCTTTATATTTGGGACCGCCGCTATGATGAAAGGTACTTCTAACCCCGTAATGCTAAGAATCCAATCTGCTTTTAATCCTTCAGAGGATGCCTCTTTCGAAGTCAGAGAAAAGAGTCAAGAGATGATTAAGCCTTTTATACAGAGCCATCCATTTGGCGCGGGTATGGGGACTACTGGTATTTGGGGTCGTCGTTTTTCTCCAAATCACTGGTTGGCAGATTTTCCACCAGATAGTGGATATGTAAGAGTGGCGGTAGAGATGGGCTGGATAGGGCTGATATTGTATATGGCCTTGTTATTTAAGATACAGCAACAGGGAGTGTACTATTATGTACGGGTTAGAGATCCACAAATCAAGACCCTATACTTAGGTTTGAATGTGATTGTATTTTTACTGATAGTAGCTAGTTTCCCTCAGGAAATAATAATTTTGCTACCGACCAGTATTATCTTTTACATTACTGCAGCAGCCATAGTGCGCTTGAAAGATTTTGACCCTGCCTTTAATGAAGCCATTGCCGCAGAGCAAGAAGCTAAAACACTTAGCCAAGAAACTGAATTATCTACTACAGAATAATTTGAACAATAAAATAAAAAAATAATGATGAATCGTAGAGCGAACCTATTACTTCCAATTTTGCTTGCCATCTTTTTCAATATGCAATTCACTACTGCTCAAGTTGTCAACGTGGATACTTTGGTCTACCCATTGACTACGACTGGGCAGTCTTTTCAGAACTACCTCGTAAGTCTTGCGTGGAACAATAATCCTGAATTCAAATCGCATGCTAGCGAAATTAAGATTGCACAAACAGAAGTTCAAATCGCCAAGAGAGCCTGGGCAGATGATTGGAATATCGTCCTAAACCTGAATGAAAATAATATTCAAACTTCAAGGGAAGGAGGAGAAGATGTTGTCCTTACAGATGGTACTTCACAGACCCTTGTAGATAATCAACTGGACGAGCTTATACCCATTTTGGAGTCTTCAGGACAAGCGATCAATGTTAACAATTTTCCTAGATATAACTTTGGTTTGACCCTTAACTTAGGAAGCCTATTGACAAGAGGAAAGGAAGTAGATATTGCAGAAGAAAGATTATTCTTAGAACAGCTTAACGAAGATCAAGGTAAGTTTGAAATAAGAGGAGAAGTATATAGAGCCTACCTCGTATATACCCAAAGTATAGAAACGCTAAAGATTGTAACAAAGCGAGAACAAAACGCTGCTGATATCTTTGACCTGATGAAGACTCGATACAAATCTGGTAGTATTACTTTCGATGAGTTTAATCGATCTCAAACCTCTTACAATAGTGCATTGGAGTCTCTCAATACCGCGCAAGAGAAAGTAGCTTTAGCTGAACTAGACATCCAAGAATTAATTGGAATGCCACTTACGCTAGCTAAATTTTACTACGACGAGAATAATGGGAGAGGAGCAAACTAAATCTTCTATTTGTCATCGAAAATTTCATTGAAAATTGCACATTGAGAATTTTCCATTGAAAATTGAAATTTGACTCCGTGATAGGGGTAGTAGCTAGCGCACGCGTAGCGGGAGAGTCCGTCAGGACCGAGCTGACTAGCGAGTAGCGGATGGCCCGACCCTGAACGAAATGAGCTGAAGCTTTTCGCGAAAGCACATGCAGTGAAGGGGATCACCCAAACACTTATTATTTCTATTAAAAGAAAAGTGAGCGGAATTAAAGATGTTTAATTTGCGATTCGCATCGCTAAATCCTAACTCCTAAAACCTAACCCCTCTTTTAAGCTTGCGCAGTAGGTGTAGTAAAGTTCATCTTTGGAATATTCTGCTTCGTATCTTGAATCTTGCCGAACTGTGTTTCATACTTTTTAATATTATCATTCAAGGCAAGTAGCAAGCGTTTAGCATGCACCGGTGTTAAGACAATACGTGACTTTACTTTTGCCTTAGGTACATTGGGCATCATACGGATAAAATCTACTACAAATTCACTATTGGAGTGAGAGATGATAGCTAAGTTCGAATAGGTACCTTCAGAAATATCCTCTGGTAAATCTATATTCAATTGGCCTTTCTTGATAGGTTCTTTCTTCTCTGGCATAATATCTTTATTTATAAACGCTTTTTTCTATGTATTGTAAAGTAATGCTTAAACAAAGCTAAACATTCTTAGTTATAATACGATTATAATACAATAGTGATGCAAGAATACTTCGATAATAACAAAATGCTTTGGAATGCGAAGGTACCTATCCATCTAAATGCGGATTTGTATGATATGGAAGCCTTTATGGATGGGAAAAGCTCTTTAGATAAAGCTACTTTGTCCCACTTAGGCGAGGTTTCAGGAAAGAAGATATTGCATCTGCAATGTCATTTTGGGCAAGATACCTTGTCTCTAGCTCGAATGGGGGCAAAGGCAACAGGGCTAGATATTAGCGATGTGGCAGTAGAAAAGGCAAGGGAATTGAATACTACCCTTAGTCTAGATGCAGAGTTTGTTTGTTGTAATGTGTACGATGCAAAAGAGCATATTAGTGAAAAATTTGACATAGTGTACGCTTCGTTTGGTACCATTGTATGGTTGCCGGATCTAGAAAAGTGGGCAGACGTGGTACAGCATTTTTTGAAGCCTGGTGGAAGGTTTGTCTTTTTGGACTTTCACCCAGTCATGGATATGCTCAACTGGGATACCTGCGCATTTGAATACGACTACTTCAATAAAGGGGAGCCGCATCTAGAAATCACACAAGGCACCTACGCGGATGCGAATGCAGACATCAAAATGAAGGAATACTTTTGGAATCATAGCTTGATGGAAGTCATCCAAGCACTTCAAAAGTCAAATTTGAAAATGGAAATTATGGCAGAGTATGACTACTCGCCGTATGACATATTTGGAGAGATGATACAGCGAAGCGAGCGAGAATTTACAATGAAGAGAATGCCTGTCGCTTTTCCTTATTTTTATGCACTGGTCTATACAAAATAGGCTAATGGTAACTGCAATAACCTTTTAGGAATAGTCTCGTATTAAGTATTTTATTTATATTTGTAGACATTTAGCAGATGTACAAACCAAATTTAGCAGTCAAAATAATGAGAAAAGGTAAAATCTTTTTCTTTACTATATTGCTATTATCTAGTGGAGCGTGCAGCTTTTATCAGCTAGATACACCTTCTTTCCCAGATATTTCTGCGCATTATCCAACTGATGATTATGGTAGAGATACCTTTCAAAATAGGCTCAACAATCTATACACGGAGACCTCACTTGACCATGTTGACTTTCCACAGATTACCGATAGTTTATTGCTCGCCTTGGATCATCACATGAAACTGCTCAAAATACGCAAGCAAAAAAAAGTTCAGCATATTGACAATCTTGTCATCACCATAGAGGATATGCGCCGAACCATCGAAACATTAAAGCAAGTAAGAGACAATCCTGATTCATTAGACAATCTAGTAGCTTATCAGATCGCTGGTGAAAAGAAATCAGGAGACGTAAAATTCACAGGCTACTACACACCACTGATTCAAGTAAGTAAAGAAAAAACGACTACTTTTAAATATCCTATATACGCCAAACCGCATCATTTTATAGGCCAGATGCCAGATCGGAAAGCTATTGATTTTGAAGGTATACTCGAAGGACAAGGGTTAGAATTAGCCTATGCAAAGAATAGGCTAGATATATATTTCATGCAGGTGCAGGGCTCTGGTTATGTCCAGTATAGGGACGGAACGACACAGACATTTGGATATGGAGGGTCAAATGGGCACCCCTATAGAAGTATTGGCAGATTCCTCAAGATGAATGGCTATAAGATTAGTGATATTTCGGAAAAAGGCATTAGACAGTTCTTTATAAAACGTCCTGACTTGATTTCTAAAATACTACCAGCCAACTCTAGCTACTCCTTCTTCAAGCCTAGAAATAGCCCGCCTAAAGGCGCTGGGCACGTGCCCCTCCTGAAGGGAATCTCTATCGCAGTGGATCGGAGATATATTCCTCTAGGAGCGACAGCTATAGCTAGTATTCCTCAGTTTGATGAGAACGACATCCTCATTGGGCATGAGTTGAAGATCCTTTTGGCTCAAGACGTTGGGGGAGCCATCAAGGGAGCGGGCCATATCGACCTATATATGGGCGATGAGAATGATGCTAGGGCAGAAGCATCCAAGTATTACCACTACGGAAAACTATGGCTCTTGATGCCTAAAAATGCAATCCCTGAAAATCCTATAACTGCCTTATCTTCAGATAATATAAGTATTTAAAAAATACTTATATATAATATTGACATTTCTTGAATTCTCACGTATATTTACATATAGCTTTTATATAAAGCACAATAAATTATAATCGTAGAAAAGCCCAAACACACCCATGAATTCAAGAGGTCAAACTCAATTGGAAAAATCTGGTAGTGAGAATAGTGCAAATCAGCGCCAATCCACTTTCGGAAAGCTAATATCAAGTCTTCCTGCAAGAACGAACGACAACTTCATGTTGTTGATGTTATTTGTGATGGGACTTTCAGGTTTTGCCTACATTTTTACGACTCCCTTGGGTAAGGATAAACAAAGAGCTTCTTTATTCGATAAGATATTCAATGGAGAAGACAAGACCTCTATAACTTCCAATTTTATTAAAAGTAATTTGCTTAGTATCGCAGGGGAGCGAGTAGCCAACGCTCAAATGAAGTTCAATTTTCAAGGCCTGTCCGAAGGATGCGATTATGAACTCAACTTTGGCGACAAATGCATCCTTCCTGTCATCAATGAGCAAGTAACACATACCTACCATACACCTGGAACCTACAAGATCGAGCTAAAGAAAATCAGTAGAGGGAATATCTATACAGTACATTGCGATTATATAAATATCCAATAGACTATATCTTAAGCATCCTAAAACTTCCTTTTTTTTTAACACATTATTAGCGGTATGCCGATAGGTAGGTATAGACCAACTGTTAAATTATGGTTTGCATATTCAGCTATATACGCAATAAATGAAAAAAAATCTTACTTTAGTAGAAAGGATGATTGATCAGATAAAGCATATCATAGAAAAACAAGCCTTTGGTGTTTGTGACTACATCGGTGAGAAGATGGGGATAGCCAGCGCTAGAGTGAGGCTTTATTTTATCTATTTGACTTTCGCTGCATTTGGTTCACCGGTACTAATCTATCTCTTTGTTGCCTTTTGGTTGAACGTAAAAGCATACATTCGTCAAACCAAAAATTTCATTTGGAGAGACTAGTCTCTAACGGGAATTACATTTGAATTCTAAATTTTCTTACTGTTCGAAAACGTATTGGATAATGTTAGCGCCCATGCGCAAAGCCTGCGTACGCAGCTCTTCAGGATCCTTGTGCACTTCATAATCTTCCCATCCATCACCAAGGTCCGCTTCTACACTATAAAAACAGATTAGACGGCCTTCATAGATGAGACCTAGACCCTGAGAAGGCTTGTCTTCATGCTTGTGTATCTTCGGCACTCCGTCTTTAAACTTGAAGCGTTGGTTGTATATTTCATGTGAAAAAGGAAGCTCTTCAAACTCCAATTCTGGAAAAACCTCCTTCATTGCAATCCGTACAAACCTATCCATACCAAAGTTGTCATCGATGTGCAAAAAGCCACCTGCCATAAGGTAGTTCCTTAGATTTTCTGCATCCGCTGCGGAGAAAACCACGTTGCCATGACCCGTCATATGCAGCCAAGGATAATTGAACAAATCCGCAGATCCCACCTCTACAGTAGAATAATCTTTCTCAAAATTGGTACCTAGGTTCTCATTACAAAATTGCGCTAGATTGGGCAAAGCCGTAGGATTGGCATACCAGTCTCCGCCGCCCGAATACTTTAGTAAAGCCAATTGAAGCGGAGCATTATCAACAGGCAATGAAGCGCTGATTAGAAGCACACAAGCCAAAACAGAGAGAACGATTTTGTACATGATTACAAGTTTATATCCTATATAACGAAGGTACGATAAATTACGTTGTGGTATAAATCAAAAGATTTGGGCGCACCCCTATAAGTACTTGTTTTTTGAAAAAAAACAAGTACTTATAGGGTCGGGCTCCTCCAGGCTCGCAGGTCTGCTCGGTATCCAGATGATTTTCCCCTTTCTTCCGTTTCACTTCAGATAGGGGAAGATCATCCGGACACGACTTCCCTACGGTCGTCCCTTCCATATCCCTTGCGCAAAAAAGAATCTATACTCATAATTGCTCTATCTATATGGTAATTTACTACATCTAGCTTAAGATTTTTGAGAATCAGCCCCCATTTCTTGGTGCCCATTAGCTAACTTACTCAAGTTTAGGTAGTAAAATATTGATATAGAAAATAAACAATATTCACTGTAAGGATTTGAAATTCACTTAATTAGGTGTTGTGCGGGAACTCGTAATGCTGTCGACAATTGGAGAAATATAATAATTTGACCTAAGGTTAATTTGCAATGTTGGAACAATAAATAATCGATAAAGGTGCAAGGATATTGCCTATTTCTTTATTGCTTGCAGGGTGTGAATGATACTGATAGCATATACACC
>CAYZUW010000019.1:0-23439 GCA_964481325.1 uncultured Saprospiraceae bacterium | reverse complement strand
TCTATTCGCAGAAAAAGCGAAAAGAAAAGGTCGCGCTCTTTCGGGGTACGCTTTCGCTCTCGTCCCTGCCTTTCTACCGACAAGGCAGTGACCGTCTCCCAGTCACGACACTCCGCTGCGCTGCGGTCCTGACTACTCGCCCCCGTTTCGATCGCTCACGCAAAAAGGAAAAATACCTAGATTTTATTACCAATGGTTCGGTAATTAAATTTTAAATCGCTGACAACCAGAATATTACAACTATTTGCACTGTCTCTTTAATCGTCTGACAACCAGGCATTTACTGCTGGCCGATTTATAATTTTCCAAAAATTACCGAACCATTCATTACTATATGTACATTAAATCTAATATGTAATAATCTAACTATGTTAGCCTTGTGAATATTAGTCAAATATAAAATAAAGTAATATATTTGGGCGTTATGTTGTACATAATCTGGAAAAGTACCTAGATTTTAGACATAACATTTTCTCATTAATCGAATCCGATAATAGCGCACACCTCTACTCAAGTTTCAATAATTTAACTGTTGCAACAATATATCTACGTGCGTATGCACCCTATACCAGCATCCAAGCGTAAATAGATAAGATATTTAGACGGGCAAATCGTCAGGTCTAAATTGAGCAAATAGAATTGAAAAAATATGAGAAGTGTACTTTCAGTGATTATCCTTAGCTTGATGGTATTGACCCTATATGGTCAAGAGACAGCTCGCTATACCGAAATCAACAAAGCCTATAAATCAGGGAACGATTTTTTTGCTAAGAGCCTATATCACCAAGCACAAAAGCAATACGCTGAAGTGTTGGAGATGACTCGACAAGTCTCTCAACCTGAGTGGGTAGAAATCAGAATGCGATCTGAACTCAACTTCGCTCGTGCTGCTGTAAGATTGCAACAAGAAAAAAGCGAAATGTTAATCATAGATTTCGTTAAGGCTTATGATCCCGACCCTATAGCTAATGAGGCCGTCCTAGAAGCAGCATCTTATTACTACGAGCAAAAAGAATTCGCCAAGGCTATAGAATTCTATTCTTTGGTGGATGTCAACAACCTTCCCGAATCGGAACAAAAGGATGTATTATTCAAAAGTGGATATGCTCTATTTGTACGTCAAAAATGGAGCCCAGCAAAGAGCTATTTCGAACGACTGATTAATGATAGAACTGTTGTATACTACTACCCTTCTAATTACTATCATGGCTTGACACATTTCTATTTAGAAAACTATGACAAAGCACTGAGAAGTTTAAAGAAAGCAGAGGATGCTAAGCAATACAAAAATCATATCCCCTATTACATCGCGCAAATTCAGTTTGCAGAAGAAAAATACGATGATGTCATTGCATACGCTATCCCACTACTTAAGAAACCAAGTGTAAAAAAGAAAAGAGAACTCACCCTTCTGATAGGTCAGTCTTATTTTGAAAAGCAAGAATACGCAAAGGCACTCCCTTACCTAGAACGCTATGCAGAGATTACCAAAAAGATGAGTAAGGAAACATTCTATCAAATCGGATATCTCCAATATCAATCTGCCAACTATAAAAAAGCCGTAGAATATTTTACGGAGGTAAGTACCGTAAAAAGTGAATTGGGTCAAAATGCTTTGTATCTGTTAGGAGATTCTCACATCAAACTCGGGGAAAAGAATGATGCGAGAAATGCCTTCGCCGCGGCCAGTAGGTTGGACTATGATACAGAGACGAAGGTGGATGCACAATGGAATTATGCCAAGTTATCCTATGAGCTAAAATATGACACAGAAGCTATAGCTGTTTTTCAAAAGATCCCAAGTGAAGACAATCGCCATATAGAGGCTCAGGATTATTTGAGCAAGATGTTTCTCAATACTAGAGATTTTACTAAAGCGCTGGCTATCTTAGAGAAGATACCTAACCGCACAACACAAATGCAGGAGACGTATCAAAAAGTGACTTACTCGAGAGGTATTGAATTGTACAATGAAGGCAAAGTAGAGAATGCGGTAGCGCTCTTTAGTAAATCATTACAAAGCAGTGCAGACGCTAGCATCAAGGCATTGGCCAACTACAGATTAGGTGAGATAGCGCACAAGAATGGAGAGCTCGATAAAAGTGAAAACTACTTCAATGCTTTTTTAGCTAATCCGGTGGCAGATAAACTCCCTGAAGATGCAACAGTTTATACAGCCAATTATATCCAAGGCTATAATTTTATCAAAAGAGGCAAATACGCGCAAGCCTTATCCTATTTTAAAAAATCAATAAATGGAATAGAAGCAAATCGATCTACTATCAACAATACTTATATCACCAGTCAGGTATTGAATGATGCAAAGCTCAAAGCTGGAGACGCTGCTTTCAGGTTGAATGACTACCCTACTGCTTTGAATTATTATAATGATGTCATCAAAAGCAATAAAGAACCCAATCCTTATGCCTTATTTCAAAAAGCAAATGTCAGAGGATTACAAGGAAACTCTACAGAACAGTTTCAGTTGATGGCATTGATTGTGAGTGATTTTCCTTCTTCAGAGTTTGCGGATGATGCTTTATTTGAAATTGGGAAAGCCTACATACATGCAGGCGCCCTAGCAGACGCGGAAGCACCCTTTCAGCAGCTATTGAAAGAATATCCTAATTCTACCTTACACAATGCAGCTTTACTCAAATTGGGTTTGGCTAAATACAATCAGGAGAACTACTCAGAGGCGATTAGGTATTATCAAGAAGTCTTTAAGCACAATCCAGACAAGCAAGAAGCAGAGCAAGCTTTG
Source organism: uncultured Saprospiraceae bacterium (assembly GCA_964481325.1). Classification (GTDB taxonomy): domain Bacteria; phylum Bacteroidota; class Bacteroidia; order Chitinophagales; family Saprospiraceae; genus JALZVN01. The sequence goes on along the minus strand of CAYZUW010000019.1, from coordinate 20,675 downwards.
TTGGCATTGGAGGAAATCTATGTGCATGATTTAGGAAAACCAAAAGATTATGTAAAATTTAGAAAATCGATTCCTGGCTATAAGGTTGACAACGCAGAGCAAGAAGCATTGAGTTTTAGATCTGCTAAGACGGCCTATGCCAATGCGAAATACGATAGAGCTATTTCTGCAATGATTTCTTACTTAGAAGAATATCCTAATGGCGCCTACTCTATAGAAGCAAAATATGTATTAGCCGAATCGAATGCTGCACAGCACGACTATGAACAAGCTTTTAAATACTACCAACAAGTAACAGACTTAGGCAACAGTAAGTTCTATGAAAAGGCTCTGGAAAAGGCAGCATTGATAGCCTACAATTTTGAAGAGAATTTTGTCAAGTCCTACCAACTCTACAGTAAATTAGAAGGTATTGCTTCCTCAGATGTAAAGCTCGAAGCCCAACTGAATGCACTGAGATCAGCCTATAAAATCAATAATGCGGATGGCGTTTATTTCATGGCTAGTAAAATTGAGATAAACCCGCTAGCCTCTCCTGATCAGAAAAGTATAGCGGCATTCTATCAAGGTAAAGTTAGATATGACAAAAAAGACTATAACGCTGCTACTGAAAACTTCAACAAAGTTTTACGAAACGTCAAAGAAGGAGAAATTGCTGCGGAGTCAAGATATCTTATAGCAGAAATCTTCTTCCTACACGGTGATATGGATGCTGCTTTAGACATTTGCATGAAAGCACACAAAGAAAGCGCAGGACAAGAATACTGGATCGCTAAGTCCATTATACTATTGTCTGACATATTGAGTCGACAAGATGAATTACTTAATGCGAAGGCAGCATTGGAGGCAGTGTTAGAAAGCTATACCGCCTCCACAGAGTTAGTCAATGAGGCTCAATCAAAATTGACAGTTATCAATACAAAAATAGAAGCACAAAGCCGCATTAATCAAGCTCCGGCCAATGGTGACTTACCTATGGACGGGCAATAATTAAAAAAGCTATAAAGAATAAAATCATGAATATCAATATTAAATATATTTTCTTAGTGCTTCTGCTCTGCACAAGCATGGTTTTAGTTGCACAAGACGACGATACCTTAGAAACGGAGTCTGTTGAAATTATCAAAAAATTTGAAGCTCAGCTGGCGGAGTCTGATAAGCTGGACATCAATCCAAGCCTACCTCCTGTGGACTCCTCCAATCGATTTGCGACGTATCAGATAAGTGCGAAACCTCTTTTGATTGATTACCCTGCTCCAGACATCAAACCAATCGCTATGAAGTCTGAAGAACTGCCAGCAGCGAACAATACATTCATCAAGGCGGGTGCTGGTCTCCCCAACATGTACTATGGAGAAGGATCCCATTTTGGTTCCTTTTTAGATAAGTTTGATTTTGGTATTGGTGCGAAGTATCATAGGGCAAATAATGACGAAAGAATAGAAAACCAAAAGTTTATCAATACAGATGTTTTCCTGCAAGGGTCTTATAAAATAAATGAAAGGAATTCCTTACATAGTAAAGTCGACTTCATAGAACGTATTGACCACTTTTTTGGATATGACAATGAACTGTTCTCATTTGAAGCAGATGAAGTAAGACAACGTTTTCGTACCCTAAACATTGCTACGTCTTATGTTTCTCCAGATAACGATATAAACAAATTCAACTACAGCGGAAGTATTAATCTATACAGACATGGAGACCTCTTTGATAGTCAGGAGAATGGCGCAGCCTTTACGGCTAAGGTTAAGAAATTTATCAAGCGGGAGCACCCTTTAGCCTTAGAGCTTATTGGAGACTTCTCGCGCTTGAATGACAACAATGATGTAAATCAATCGCTAAACACCTTTACTATTCGCCCAACGGCTTCCTTTCACGCCAAGCAATTCAAGGTACTGGTGGGAGGAAACCTCGTATTCCATGAAGCTACGTTTACTACATTACCTATCGTAGAGGCCATTACAAATCTTGCTGGCAACAAGCTAGTCGCATTTGCTGGTTGGGATGGTAATGTGACTAAGAACACATTCAGAACACTAACCAATTATAATCCATATTTGGTGTCCAATCCTGATTTGTTCACTACTACGCAGAATGAACTGTATGGAGGTGCGAAAGGAAAAATAAAGAATGTGAGTTATGTAGCTAAAGGCGGATACAAAATTATTAAGGGGCTTCCACTCTATCTACAAAATATGGAATCTCCGCTTAGGTTTGATGCAATAGATGAGGATGCAAATTCTATTTTCATAGAAGCAACTGCTGAAGTTTTATTGATGAAAAAATTGAAAATGGCAGCTGCTTTTACCAAGAACTTTTATGAACTAGAGACGCAAGAACAACCTTGGCATGTTCCCTCCTTGGAAGTCAACCTCAATACGACCTACAAATTGCTTGACGATAAACTGGCACTAAGAGCGGAATTTTATGCTGCCAACCCAGTAGCTAATATTTCTGAGGAATTTACCATTGAATTTTTGAACACACTGTATGATGTAAGCATTGGTGGAGAATTTTGGATCAACGATACTTTTGGTGCTTGGTTAGATGTAAACAATCTTGCATCGCAGAATTATGAACGTTGGGTTGGGTATAGAACTTTTGGAACCAACTTTATGGGTGGTGTATTAATCAAGTTATAAGCTCACCCTAGTTATTTAAATACCCATTTAATAAAGGCAAGACGAACATATCGTCTTGCCTTTTTTCTTGTTGGACCATGAAAATCTCCTTGTTTATACTCAACGGAAAGTAGTTTGAGACTTTTCTACTCTTTCTTTTGCCCACTATCTGCGTTGTGAATACTCGCTGATGCCTAAGGCATCGGCTGCGTTACACGCCTTGATACTGACCAAAATAAATATTCATAAATTGTCCCAAACCAATTTCCATTGAGTATAATAAAGAGCAACTGAAGTCTCCAAGTAACAAATAACACAAGTAAAATTCACTTCAGCTGTTCTTGAAATGTTAAAGTTTGCATTTCGAAAAAATAATTGAAGGTTCTTATAATTGGGCTAATCTTGAGTTTGACCATAGCCATGATACGTGAGTATATGACTTTACATATTATTGTTGACATATTCCATATTAACAAAATTATATTTTGTTAATATGTTTATATTTGCCAAATTGCAAAATGAATAAATTGTATTAATTCTCAAAACAAACATATATTTGGCTTCGTTTATAACATGAAATCATAAATAATATTAATTAATAACTAAAACAATAGTCAATGTTCGAAAGAAGATTTGTTAGAACGTACTTAGCACCTGCTCCAGCTACTCCTAAAACTAAGTAGTAATAAAGCAGAAACAGCATTAGAAAAGCTGCTTGTTATTGAATAGCTAACAGCTAAAATATTATTAAATAACAAAATTATAATCCATGTTTGATAGAAGATTCGTAAGAACCTATTTGGTACCTGCTCCAGCTACTCCTAAAACTAAGTAGTAGTTTGGAAAATTAACTTTTCATAAAAAAATCAGCGCCTTCGGGTGCTGATTTTTTTTTATAAGCTAGTTTTAGAATTTTATATTTAAATCTAGTCTAATCCTATTGCCTCTTTCTGCAACTTCGTTTTCCAGACTCACTAAAGACTCCACTACATAGGCACGTAAAATGAGATTAAAGTTCTTTTTGATTAAGTATCCAATTTGAAATTCATAGCCTTGAAAATTTGTAATCCTTGAACCGAATGCTCCTTGATTGGAGTAGTCCCATCTTACCCAATCATTCTGTGCGAAGTAATCCACTATAGCAAATCTCTGCAAACGTGCATAGTACAAATGGAAGTGCCAATCACCTTTTGATTCTAGTTTACCGAGCTTTGCACTAAGTACTCCTCCTTGGGTTTGGTCTTGAAATTCAGCAGCTATTGATCCATTATTGGTATAGTCTTCTAGATTAGCATAATATTCCAAGCCTAAACTGAATCTTGGTTTTTTGAACAACTCAAGGTCGGTTCCAAAATGAAATATACTATAGTCTAGGTTGAAAGTTTCTTGTCCGTCAGGTATGTTGCCTACATTGCGAAAGGCGTAAAAGGCGGGAAATACCTTTAGACGATTTTTAAGTAATTCTAGCTCAACTTGAAAAAATTGAGCATATCTATCATTGTCAAATGTTTGACCAGAGGACTGAATAATGAAATGTCCAGCATTGACTGCTACTTTATTTAATCTACTTTCTGAGCTGCTGTATATCTTGTATTTCAAGCCTATGCCTTCAGGGAACACATTGTCATTCCAAAACAACTCGTTCAATTTTTTTAGTGGTAGCGTATTTTTACCTAACCAAACTTGTAGATTTTTAATGTCTAGTTGGTAATAGAGTTTTTCTAGCCCTATCTCTACTAGGCCAAACTCGCCGTTATTTCCGCCAAGTGTGATATGGGGTCCTTGCTGGTCATCCAATCTACCCGACCTAAGGCGAGCGCCGAAGGAAGAATTCTTGTCTAAACGGTAATTTAAGCCAAATCTATATCTGTAGCGTAACCTTGACCTATCATCTGGAATTGTACCATCTGTATTCACTCCATTCCAGTCATGTTCTATTCTAAAGCGAAAATCACTAGTGAACTCAAGCTTTTTCTGTTCAGTAGAATCCAATACTTGGGCTTGCATACTAGAACATAAGTAAACACAAAAAAATGAAAAAATTAGGCGAATAGTAAACTGCAAAAGACAAATTTATATCCCTTAGTAATGCAAAATATATACCTTTTTTATGACGGTATAGTTGGCGAATTTATCATAAATACTAGATGATATTTTAGTCAAGTGTATCTATAACAAGATAGGAAACAATGTCACTTTTTCACTCTTACCAAATCTTTGAACCTCCCATTAGAGAATTCAAAACCAAGTCTATTTTTTTCTCTCACTAAATTATGTACTGCGTATAATTTACTTCCATCTTTTTTAGTGAGGACTACAAGGTGACCACTAGGATCTAGATCCCATGTCAGAGATTCTTTTATGCCTTTTTCCATATAATCAATAGTCCCGTCCTTTTTAAATACAAGTTTTGTCTCGTCAGACTCCCAAGTGCCAAGCAGTAGCTCTGCAGCTTGTTCAAACTTTTTAACTTTTATCAATTTCCATTTTTCAGGTCTATTATTCTGAAATAAGGTAATTCCGATATCCTCATTACTTTTGACATCAAGGCTACCAGCAAAATAGTTCTGTACTTTGATATCTTCTTCAGGTCTACTGACTACGTTTGCCAATGTGCTTTTCCCCATGGCTAGTGTAGGGATATCATTGGTAAAACCAAGGCCATAAGGAATTCTATAAAAATTTAAATCTAGATACTCTTTTCCTGTATCTTCAAATATGTCATTGCTGAAATTTAACGCCTCATCGCGTGTAAAATGAATGACTCCCGCTAGGATGTTGTTTCCCATCCCCACTTGAAGTGTTTTATTTTCAAATCTGTTAAGGAAATACCCCCTATCAAATTCATTTTTTTCAATTCTGTTAAATTTGGTGGTATCTCCAGGTAATAAGGAAACATATAGTTCTGTTTCTTCCCTGCTTAAAATCCTCATAAATGGACCTTCCTTGGACGCTAAAAAAAGGTAACCATCTTCTATCCAATATTTTGATTCAAATAATCCTTCTTCGTAGCCAAGCGAATGTATGGAAGCCACACTTTCACCAATACTAAATAATAAACTGGGGGTGAATTCAGGGATTTGATGATCCATGCTAATGTCTGAAATCCAATACGTATCTTTCAAATCTATTTCTTGCTTTGCGTCTTGGCAACTCAAAAAAAGTCCAAGCATGCAGAAGGATAAAATGAATATTGTTTTATTCATAAAATGGTAATAGAGGTATTGTTTAAAGTATTAGTGTCCTGCAAATGGGCTGCCAAATATACCTACTGCTAGCTCTGCCCAAAAAAGGAGAAACAAAACTAAGATAATTATACAAGTAACAAGTTTATAAGGTATAGATTTTATGGAAGTCCATGTAAAGTATATTCCAGATAAGAGTGCAAACAGCAATACAGCTGCTAGTAAGAAATCCAAGACTTTCCATACTACCTGCGTGGTAAACTGCATCGCTATGAGTGGAATAAGAAGTAATACCCCTACTACAGCCAATATGTTAGCGTATACATGTTTATATTTAGAGGAGGTTCGTGTCATTTAAAAATGCGAATCGCTTTAATAACCGAATATAAAAGTTTTTAACGAAAGCAGCTCAGATTGAGTGCTGAGTTAACATTGTAAAACATTAAAAAAACACTCTGAAACAAGATAAGGTGGACGATAGAAGTAATTATCCTCCAAATAAACGGGACAGAAAAGACTTTTTCTTTTCTGCATAGTTGAATGTCTCTTGTGAATAATTTGTAAAATCGAATTTAAACGTAGTCTTAAAAGCAGCTTTTGATGCTAGCATGTTTTTATGGATAAATTTGGCCAACTTCTCTGTTATCACCAATGGATCATCAGCAAACTTTTGCTCATCAAATCCATCTAACTCGGCTGATAATTTAGGCAACTTAGCTTTTAGATCATGGATAATCATTCGGTTAAAGATAGTTACATATTTTCTGCCTTCCTTAAAATTCACTTTTTGGTGTAGAAAAAAGTTCATATCGCTGAGATAGTTTGCGTTGCTACGCAAAAAATCTGATTTAGGAATGAATAACTGGAATATGGAAAAGCGTTCTGAATATTTCATTATGTATCCATATCTATCTTTTGTTATGGAATAATTTTTCGAATTTATATTTTCTTGTTCTATCTTATTTTTAAAGTAGTCATACAGTTCTAGGTCCAGCTTATTTTTATCAAGTATAATTTGCTTTATTTCTTCATCTATTTCATTGACACCTGGCCTATTTAAAGTAACTCTTTTGACATCAATCTTTTTGGGAATCTTGATGCCTAGCTTATCTCTAAAGTAGTCTAATGATTTGCCATACTCTTCAAATATGCCAACATAAATAGGTAGTTCGTCTGCTATCTTTATCACATTTTCTAAATCTGCTTTTGTAGCAGAATTCGTTGGATAAAATCTCTTACCTAATAAAAAATTGAGCGTACTGTTGCATGCTTGTGGATTCTGAGCGTATTCCTTGAGTGTCTTTGGCTTCTTTTTAAATAGGTTAAAATATTCTTTTCTATCTCGGACGAAATAGTACTCCGAAACTACCTTGTCTATTGGATGTCTTAGCATCATGTAGATGTTGTAGTTCTTATACTTATTAAAATTTTGCTGTTTGAAGATATCTCCAGCATTAGACATCTTAGTTTCATGCACGATGTGTCGGTAGTGAAAGTTATCTTTATTTTGAATCCATTCTGTTCCGTTGATAGCACAGTCTAGTGTCGTCCCTCCTGTTTTGGGTATATGAATGAATATTTGTTCTTTTTTCATGGTTTATATTTCAAGTTCTACTTAAGTGAATGGTTCGGTAATTTTTGGAATATCATACATGAACTATTATTAAATCCTTAGTTGTCAACTGATTATAAAATCAAAAAGACAGCAATAACATTCTGACTGTCAGTGATTGAAAATTTATACCGGCCCATAGTAAATTTAAAATAAAATGTAAATTTACTTATTTGGAAACATAAAATATCTTCAAATAATTCATTTTCAATATCATTATTGGTTTCACATTATGCTTGAATCTGATATATAGCTAAAAAAGAGAATCCTAATTACCAAATTAAACAACTTTGCAAATTGCAGTATATCTCTATAAAGAATTCGCGTCTCGCCATAGGCGATTAAGCACTAGTGTCCGGTTAAAAAACAGGTCAAGATTAAAAAATCTCGACCTTAGGTGATAATTTTAGTCATCACACAGAAAAAATCACCATGTACAAAGATGACTATTTTACCGGACAGCCGGTCTTTACTCAGCTACTTTCTTTTATTAATAAAAGCGATGTTTATCGAATAGCTAAGGCTAACAAATCAGATAAGTACTATAAGAAGTTTAAAACTTATGAGCATTTAGTAACAATGTTATTTGCAATATTTCAAAAATGTACCTCGCTTCGTGAAGTCACCACTGGTATGCAAGCAAGTATGCACAAATTAAACCACCTTGGAATGGAATATTGCCCTAGACGTAGCACCTTGGCAGAAGCTAATGTAAATAGAACTCATGAAGCGTTTGAAGCAATCTATATGTCGCTGTATAAAAAGTATGGTAAAAGTTTACCGGACAGCCGATCAAAAAAATCATGGCTAAAAAAGCTTTATACAATTGATTCTACAAGCCTCTTAAACTATCATAATTATCAAGTGTACGCATAGATAGATTTGGGTATATTTTAATAACTTATGGGCTAGAATTTGGCAAGAACTAATAAGAACTTGACCAATTCTCAACATAACATAATAATTTCATAACTTATATTCAAATGGATCTCTACCCTTAAATTGCATTTGATAAACACGAATAGCATCAGAGAACACTATCGCTATGTTTAGAGCTAATTAATTAACAATATACAGTTCAAACTCTACCCTCCTATTTTGGCTTCTTCCAAATTCTGAGTCATTATCCGATACAGGTATTCGAGCCCCATATCCAATATAACTCATTTGCATTTCCGGAACGCCCTGATCTCTCAGGTATCTAACACATGCACGAGCTCTCTTTTCAGAAAGGCGCTGATTGACCGAATCTTCCCCTCTTATATCCGTATGTCCTGCTACTTTTAATCGGAAATTAGGATTTTCAATCATTAATTGAACAATCTCGTCTAAAACATGGTAAGACGATTGGGTTAAATCATCACTTAAGGTATTAAACTGAACTATTTTAGTAGCATCAGCCATCAATGTATGTGCCTTGTTAGAGATGACTGAGTTAGGAGCAGGGTTCGAGTATCCGTCATTATTATATGAATTGGAGTAATCTGAATTAGAGTAATTTGAATTATCATTATTAGAATAAACTGAGTCCTCACTACTAGAAGTATTGTTTTCATTCCCATCCGAATCTAATACCTCAGCATCTGTATCTGATTCAAGCGCGCCTTTACTAGTCATATCATCCTCCGGATCTACCTCTGCCACAACATCAATGATATCCAATATTGGGCATCCATCGCCTCCTTTTACTCCTGGTGTGTCTGGACACTTATCATAAACATCCGCCACACCATCCTCATCTGAATCTGGACAACCGTTGGCTGTACCTGGAACCTCAGGGCAAAGATCAACTACGTCCGCTACACCATCTGCATCAGAATCCGGACAGCCATTCAATTCCTTTAAGCCCACATCGTTTGGGCAATTATCATCTCCATCTCCAATACCATCATTGTCCGAATCCAAGCAGCCTCCAAATTGCTTTCTGCCAGCTATATCCGGACATCGATCAAATTCATCATCAATCCCATCTCCGTCTGTATCGGAAAGAAGTTTTTCCAGTTCTTCCGTAGTAGCAGTAGGACCCACTACAGCCACTAAACCAATTCCATATTGTAAATTTGTTCTTTCTAATTCATTTCTCAAATCCGCTCTATACTCCGCTTTAACTTGAAAAAAGCCCCAAGGACCAATTCTAAAATTCAGCCCTGCGCCTACAGGAATTTGATTGTATATATCTTGAGATTCTTCTCTTGTTGCACCAAAACCAGTGTATACAAATGGAGCGATTTTATTTTCATTCCCGAAATAGGAAACTTGTAAGGTTAAATCCAATCCTATAAAAGATCTATTTTTTGCAAACTCCAGTTCTTCCGCACTAATAATCCCTCCTTTAAAAGGAACCCTTAAGCTCAAGAATCTATTGAAATGGCGACTATATGAAAACTCAAAACCTGTTGTCAAATTACCAAATCCAAAATCATTATCTTCTTGCAAAGAAGCATGATCTAGTATGAGTATTTGCCCTCCAAAACCGTTAGGTCTATCAAATTTTTGCGCTAACAAACAGGTGCTGAATAGGGTGAAAATAAAAATAAGAATAAGATAGTTTTTCGTCTGCATCATATAAATTTTTATCGATAAGTGTAAATAACTGCTAATCAATATAAAGTTGACATTACAGCATTAAATTAAAAGATAAAAGGTTTGCAGGAAGGGTAATGGCTTTGGATAAAGCTCTATTAGGCCCAAAAGATAGAAATAAACTGGCTAAATAGACTATTTTATATAGAAATTTCCGAATATATTTCTTAACTTAAACTATATCTTAGATATTTATGTTAAACACTCAAACAAGATAAACATGTACGTAGACATTGAGATCCAAAAGCAGATGGTTATGAATACTGGGGATAATCTATATGATTATTGCCAAACTCAATCTACACTACTTGTTTTTCTTAGACATTTTGGTTGCGTTTTTTGCAAGGAAGCAATGAAGGACTTGGCTATCCATAAGCCTAAAATTGAGGAATTAGGCGGCGAGATTGTTTTTGTACATATGGCGGAAAACAAAAAAATAGCGGAAAAATATTTTGATGAATTTAACCTCCCTAATGTAAAACACATTGGCGATCCTGATAAAGTCTTTTATCAAGAATTTGGATTACGAAAAGGATCCTTTACGCAACTTTATGGTTTATCTACTTGGTTTAGAGGTTTCTCACCAGAAGTCAAACAACACAAGCTTGAGATATCGAAGAGTCTTGGAGATGCTACCCAAATGCCTGGAATTTTTCACCTTTACCAAAATAAAATCCTCGAAAGTTATGTACACACTGTAGCTTCCGACAAACCTGATTATGTCTATCTTGTTGAATGCTGTCTAGTTGGCTAAACAAAAAAAGTATACACTAAGCTTTGGAATAAAGCCTATAGTGTCGTTCTTACCTTATTAGATACTCAGATTCATTCTTATATTTACAAGGATTAATTCACTAAGCCCATGATAGGAATACGATTTACAGACTTTATACCCTCAGATATAGCTGGCTCTACTTTTGAAAAGCTTTTAAAGCTTTTTAAAGAATTGCTGGTGCATACCTCTGGTGATGTCAGTGAAGCCCTATCTTGGTTAACAGAATTGGACAAACAGTACAAGTTGACCAATGAAGATTATGGGATGGCTAACTTTATCCAAGAATTAATCGATAAAGGATATATCCAAAATCCCAAAGATAGAGATGGCGGTTTTAGGCCCTCCAAAAAAATGGAAATCGCTCTCCGTCAAAAAGCACTTGAAGATATATTTGGGCAAATCAAAAAGTCAGGAAGAGGAAATCACAGCACTAAAACCACAGGACAAGGAGAAGAATTCACCTCAGATTTAAAACCTTACGAATTTGGTGATAGTTTAGAAAACATAGCCATTTCTGAATCTATAAAAAACGCCCAGATCAATCATGGTATCGAAGGCTTTAGTCTCACAAACGAGGACCTTGAAGTGCGAGAGACTTATTATCAAAGTCAAATGAGCACTGTGCTTATGATTGACATTTCTCACTCCATGATATTGTATGGGGAAGATAGAATCACTCCAGCTAAGAAAGTTGCCATGGCGCTTTCGCAGCTTATCACTACTAGATACCCCAAAGATACACTTGATATATTGGTATTTGGTAATGATGCTTGGACTATTGAAATCAAAGATTTACCCTATTTAGAAGTAGGCCCTTATCACACTAATACCATAGCGGGACTTGAGTTGGCAATGGACATTTTACGTAAGCGTAAAAACCCGAATAAACAAATATTCATGATCACAGATGGTAAACCTACCTGCATGAAGAAAGGAAAAAAATATTACAAAAATGCTTTTGGACTAGATCGCAAAATCATCAATCGAACCTTAGCATTAGCTTCATCGTGTAGAAAAATGCAAATTCCAATTACCACTTTCATGATTGCTAGTGATCCTTACCTGATGAATTTTGTAGAGCAATTCACAAAAGCTAATCAAGGAAAAGCCTACTATAGTGGATTAAATGGCCTAGGAGAATTTGTCTTTAAGGATTACAAAAATAACAAGTCTAGAAGGCATCGATAGTATTAGTATCGTTTTTCCAATAAAAAAGAGGTATGATCCTTCGAGTATATCTCTTTTTTTTGTTCCATAAAAACAGATGCTTAAACAATCACTAATGCTTTCTTTTTTATCATCTTCACGACACCATTAACCCAATCTGGATCATCGTTAAGACTTGGCACCAAATCTATATGCTCTCCTCCCCACTCTTCAAATTCTTCTTGATATTCATCGCTTATCTCGATGATGGTCTCCAAACAATCTGCAACAAAAGCAGGACTAAACACGAGTAGTCGTTTTGCTCCATTATTTGCGAGCTCTTCCAGCACTTTGATGGTATAAGGCTGCACCCAAGGATCTGGACCTAATCTAGATTGATAACAAATTGTATAATCCTTTTTGTCCAATCCTAATTTATCCGCGATCAAATATGCAGTACCATGACACTGAGCAGAATAGCAAAATTGATTCTTTTCTGATATCGAAAAGCAACAACTTTTATCTTTTAAACAGTGATCACAATTGTCTGTTTTTCTCAATTGACTTTGTGGAAGCCCATGGTAAGAAAACAGGATATGGTCATAAGAATCAAGATCAAACTGTTGCGCATTCTTTACGAATACGTTTATCAAATCTTCATTGTCCCAAAAGGAATTTATGATTTGCACATTTGGTATAGCCAATTGCTGACCAACTGTTCGCATCACTTCTTCATGCACCGATCCAGTAGAGGCAGAGGCATAGTGAGGAAACAAAGGCAAGACTATTAACTCATTGATATTTTGCTTATTCAATTTTTCTATGGCAGAAGGGATACTTGGATTTTGATACCGCATAGCTAACTCCACTACATATTCCTCTCCTAGTTGTTTTTTCACCCCCTCTACGAGTTGCTCTCCGTAATACTTGAGTGGAGAACCATTTTCTGTCCACAACTTTTGGTACAGTTTACCCGAGCTTCCAGACCTGAACGGAGCAATAAATCCACGCACTAATAATTGTCTAAAAATCCATGGGATATCAATAACTCTTTTGTCTAGCAAAAACTGTTTAAGGTATTTGTATACGTCGTATCGGCCTGGAGAATCGGGGGTTCCCAAGTTGACAATCAATACGCCTATTTTTCCCTTTGTATTCATTTCGCTCTCTTTACAAATCGAACATCAAAAAAAAGGATAAGTTTCGTAAGAATTCTCCCTAGAATGTCAAAAAGTATACTTTTCGTTGAGTATAATGATGGGCCATCCCGATTCCGATGAATCGGAACGGGACCGCGCTATCCATTATATCCCGACAAAAAAATGTCGGGATGCCATTTCTATCGCTTGTCTCTCACGCACTCCGTTTGCAGGGCTTTAGCTTTCGCTACGCCCAACCATTATAGTTTTGGAAAATGTAAAGCTCTTTTCAATGTGGGTCTCTGGGTTACTTCATGGTAACAAATAGCATCTTCTGCATAGTAGTGTGTCACGAGTGACTTTCTTGTGCGTTCTTTATTTCTATGAGGCTCGCCGCCATGGAGCAAATTGGAATGCCAGAGTAATACATCACCAGGTTCTGCTAATAGAATTTCCCTTTCAAAATTATTTTGCTCGACAATCTCAGCAATTTTGTCTTCGTAAACACTGTATGCTTTGTCCCCCAAAAAGAAATTACTGCCTTCGTTACCAAAATTCTTATTCACCACATAAGGCAATTTGTGCGACCCTTTGTAGTAATGTAAGGGTCCGTTTTCAGCGTTGGTTTCTTCAAGTGCAATCCAAGCCGCAATGATATTTCCATAGGGGAAAGTAGACATATGAAAAGAGTCGGAATGCGTTCTTTGTTCGCTCCCTGAAAGAAAATTTATGCTTTGAAACAACTCCATCTTCTTACCCATGATGAGGTTGATGATTTTCATCAAAGCGGGATCAGCACTTGCCTTAAGCATTATATCAGAATAGTGGATGGCAAACATCATTTTATTTCCTACCCACTGCGCTTTTTTTAATTGGTCAAGATGCTCCACTTCATCATTGATTTGATGGACACGCTCCTTTGAAAAGAACTGTTTTAGGATAACATATCCATTGTCAGACCAGCTCAGAATCTCTTCTTGACGTTGCGAAGATAAATTTTGAAAATCAGCTTGCGTAGGTAGTGTGTCCCTTGAATTGAGGCGATCATGTATATTTAAGGGACTCTCAAGTCCTTCAAAATCCTTACTGGAAATGGAAGAATAGTACTTTTTGGACAATCCATATTTTTTATATTTACTCAAGTTATGTTCCAATTCGGATCTCTTGAATAAGTTGTACAGCTCGTAACTAGGTTTAAATTTTCTTATGAATCGTTTAATCATCGCTGAAAAATAAACAATTTCTTAATAAGTGAGGGTATTAAAAGTGTAGCGAATGCGCAAACCCAAATTTTGAGTATTGTCTGTTCGATGGACTAGCTCAATTTTAAATTTATTGAGTTCTATACCAATACCTAAATCTACTCGAAGATTAATGGATGAATTTTTAAATTCTTCATCTTCGACTATTGGAGGAGTCTCTAGGGTAGTATCCTCAAGTAAGTCACCATCTTCATCAAAAAACCTTGTATTGAGATAGGTCTCATCAATTCTTTGGTTAAATGTTATCTCAGGACCCAGTCCTACAATGAAATAAACATTAGGGTTCTGCAAATAGACAAAACGTACGGATAAAAGAGAGGTAAACTTTAAATCATCGTGCTGAACATTATAGCGATCTGCAATAACAGTAGTATCTGGCACAGGGTCCAACATAACTGCAGAGCTATCGATAAGAAACACTTCATTACTATGGGATTTATAGCGAAAACCTGCTTCATAAGAAAATGCAACCTTGTCCAATAATTTCCTTTCTTGGTAAGCGCCTACTTCAAATCCGAAGCCGTTATTCCCACTTAATACAGACTCGCTGATATTTTCTACTACAGTATGAACACCTGTACTTATCACACGAAGAGGAATACTATCAAGTTCTTGACTGAAACTGCAAAAAGGAAGGGTACAAAAAAATAAGAAGCACCAAAAAATTCTTATCATTATTAACTTTTCGAAATTTTCTATGGTTCGGCAAAAAAATACAAGTCGCTGACAACCAAAATGATATAATCATCCGCATAAACTTTATAAATCAATCGGCAACCAAATGTTTACTATTAATTGATTTATAATTTTCCAAAAATTACCGAAACATCAATTGTATAAAGAATGCAAATATAACTCTTAGATACATAACTGCTGCAAAGCGCTGCAAATTGCATTAAAATAGTGGCTTAAATCTAGGATTTAGGGTCTTCTTTCGTTTTGTCTGTGAAATTTACAACACACTGTCTTCCTTTAAGCTCCATTTTCATGGTTCCAGGATTCAATAGTAGCTTAATGAAGTCATCCCCTAAGAAAGTGCGTCTCCAGCCTTTCATAAAACCAAGACTAGTATCGCCATATTGTGCTTTTGACAATTGACTCTTTTGAAGAATCAAAGATTGAGAGATCCCAAATTCTTCACATTTTTGCTTTACTAAGATAAAAAGCATTTCATTGGTCAAAATCATATCATCTTTCAGTTCATCAATGAATTTTATGCTTTGTGCTACTTCTTTTTCCTCTTTGGTAGCATCTTTATTATACATCTTCTTAAAGTCCTCCCAATTTCTTTCGATAGATCGATTTGATATTGTTCTATTGTCTTTAAGAGCTTCTTTTCCTGCTTTTATATTTCTTACTATGGTTGCCATTAGACGCTTTGGCAATACTTGTTCCTTTGTTTTGTTCTTTTCCTCCGCTAACTCATCTCTCCAAATATAGAGACGCATTAAAAATATTCTTTCTCGAGTGGAAA
Source organism: uncultured Saprospiraceae bacterium (assembly GCA_964481325.1). GTDB lineage: Bacteria > Bacteroidota > Bacteroidia > Chitinophagales > Saprospiraceae > JALZVN01. The sequence continues at coordinate 4,875 of CAYZUW010000019.1, read as the reverse complement.
GGTTTTTCATCAACTTATTCTGCCTTGCCTCGTGGTATTTATCCCGTGTATAGTATTCTTCACTTTCCAGGCGTTTCATTTCCACGTTTGCCCATTTGGTCAGTTTCTTCGCTTTCAGTTGAGCACTCAGAGATTTGTATAAATCTTGCAAGTGAATAATGTCGTTGATAGCGTACTGTATTTGTTTTGCACCAAGGGGTCTTTTTTCCCAGTTGGTCACTGTGTACGATTTTGAAATATTGATACCCAATTCCTTTTTCAGTAGCTTTTGGAAGCTGACGGGATATCTATATCCTACAAACCCAGCTGCCACCTGCGTATCAAATACATTCTTGGGAAGAATATTGTAGAGTTTATACAATATGTTATAGTCATTCACCCCTGCATGAGATATGACAAGTATATCTGGATCAGATATCATTTTCAACAGAATCGTAATAGACTTTAGAGCAATGATATCAATAAGGTATGATCCATTCACTGTTTGAATTTGGATAAGACACAATAGGGTTGTGTATCTGTTCTCTCCGACAAATTCTGTGTCGAATCCCATCCATTTAATGTCTGCATTGTCCTTTTGAAATTTTTTTAGACTCTTTTGATCGTCTATATAAACATGGCTCATTCCTCGTAATTCTAACTAAAACTGATCAATACCGGGGATGGATTATAAATTCCAGCTCACTATAAAATGTATGAAATCATGAATTATTTACCTAAATAAAAAATATATATGGTTAAAAAACGTAATCCAACAAATGTCCATAGTTTTACGTTACAATCATAATAAAAGGCTGGTATTTTCGTCTTTTATTTCATTAAACTTAAAACACGCAAACACATGCTTAAACGTCTGATTTACTTTACTTTAGCTCTATTAGTCTTGCTAATTGCTGCTTTAGTCTTAGTTCCAATACTATTTAAAGGGGACTTACAAGACATAGCTACTAATGAAATAAACAAGAATATCAACGCTAAGTTGACATTCAAGGATGTAAATGTATCCTTGTTAAAGTCATTTCCTGATTTTTCGGTTTGTCTCGAAGATTTTGATATCCAAGGAATAAATGAATTTGAAGGCATTTCACTCGCCAAAGGCAAATCTTTGTGCGTCGACGCGCATCTGTGGTCAGTGATTAATCAATCTGAATCTATCAAGGTAAAATCAATCTCACTTGATGAGCCTAATGTTAATATTGTAGTTGCGAAAAATGGCAAAGCCAATTACGATATCACCAAGCCAAGCGAGACAAGCGAATCAACAAGTGGAGTTGCAGCTGCTTATCAGCTAAACTTGGAAAATTATGAAATTGAAAATGGAATATTCAGCTATATAGATAAGGCGTCTGGCTTATATATGCATGCAGAATCCATAAACCATGAAGGTACAGGAAATTTCACTTCGAATCTTTTTGACTTAATTACAAATACAACTGCCACCAATGTAATTTTTAGCTCAGGAGGAGTTAACTATCTCAGTCGAGCAAAATTGAATTTGGACGCTATTTTCAATATCGATTTGGAAAATTCGAAATACACTTTAAAAGAAAATAGTCTCGTATTAAATGCCCTTAGAATGAAAGCAGATGGTTTTGTTCAAACCACTGATGATGATATTAAAATGGATTTGGTTTTTTCTACCCCTACCAATTCCTTAAAGGAAATGATCTCACTTGTACCAGGCGCATTCACAAAGGACTATAACAGTGTAGATGCTACTGGAAATGTAAGCTTTAATGGATTTGCAAAAGGTATTTACAATGGAGCAAAAGAACAGTACCCAGAATTTACGATTGACGTCGATATTAAAGACGGTAATCTAAAGTATCCAAATCTCCCCTTAGGTATAAGCGGAATCAACTCAGATATTTCTGTAAAAAGCCCAAGCAGCAATTTTGATGATTTGGTCTTAGACATCAAGCAAATCAACTTAAAAATTGGAGATGAACCTTTCGAAGGTAGACTGCTTCTCAAAACACCCTTATCAGATCCAGATTTAGACACCAAAATGAAAGGAGTGATTGATTTGGCTCTGTTTGCCAAGGCATTTCCTACAGAAGGTTTAGAGAGCATAAACGGAATTATCAATGCAGATTTTGAAATCAAAACAAAGATGTCAACTTTGGATAAAGGCGCCTATGCCGATGCAGACATGAAAGGAAAGTTTGCCATTAGCAATATGAATTATGATATGAAAGACTACCCTCCTATTTCTATTAATGATATGCAAGTTGACTTTATTCCTCAGTTCTTAAAAATCAATCAATTCGACGCTAAGCTTGGGAAAAGTGACATCAAAGCAAGTGGTAAAATTGACAATTTCTTAGCATGGTTCGCTCCAGAAAAAACGATGAAAGGGAACCTAGTAATTAGTTCTTCATTTTTCGATGCGGACGAATGGATTTCAGATACTGAAGAATCTACAAATACTTTGAGTACAGACGTTAAAGAAACAGAAGAAGAGGCAGAAGTATTTGAACGTTTTGACTTTACACTAGATACAAAGGTGGATAGAATCAAGTACGCAAGCTACGATCTCAAGAATAACGCCATGAAAGGCCACTTTACACCTAACGCCTTTAGTCTTGATAATTTTCAAACGTACATCGGAAAGAGTGATTTCAAAGGTAGAGGAAAGATTAGCAATGTATTTGGCTATCTCTTCGACGATGAAGTATTAAATGGTAAAATCTCGTTGAACTGTGATTTTATCGATGCAAATCAATTTATGGTAGAAACTTCTGAAACAGGTCAAGCCAAGACAATAGCTAACGAAGACAATATCGAACCTTTTAAAGTACCAGAGAACATAAACGTTGATGTAACTACAGACATAGCTCAAATGCTGTATACCGACATGGATATACGAAAGATAAAAGGAATCGTCAAGGTAGAAGATGAATCTTTGAAAATGAACAAGTTAAACATGAACACCTTAGGGGGCAACATGAAAATTTCAGGTCTTTATGATTCTAAGGATACCGAAGAACCAAAGTTCGAATTGACTTATAACGTGGACCGCCTCAACTTTAGACAGACATTTGAAAAGCTCAATACATTCCAAATTTTGATGCCAATGGCAAAGTTTTTAGATGGCGATTTTTCTACCGACATGAGCTTCAATGGGCTTCTTGGCAAGGATATGATTCCGAATTTGAATACACTCAACGCGAAAGGGTTTATACAAACCTTTAACGCCATTCTAAATAATTTCGAACCGCTTACAAAAGTTGGTGAAACACTCAATATTAGCTGGCTTAAAAATGTGAAGATTGACGATTCCAAAAACTTCTTCTCCGTCAAAGAAGGCAAGCTTGTACTTGAAGAAGGAAAGCACAAAATCAGAAATATAGAAATGTTGGTAGGCGGGTCACATGGATTTGACAACGACATGGACTACTCTATAAAAGCTAAAATTCCTAAAGATTTATTGGGGAATAATATAGCAACACAGGCGGCTAACAAAGGTCTCAATTTTTTAAATAAAGAAGCCTCTAAAATAGGCGTCAATATTGCAAACGGAGATAATGTTAATGTATTGATCAATATTACAGGAACAATGCTTAGTCCTAAAATCAAAATCACCCCTACTGGAGCTGAAGGAAAATCTGTACAAGACGTAGCAAAAGATGTAGTCAATCAGGTAAAAGAAGTTGTCAGGGATACTGTAACTAAAGTAGTCAAAAAAGTAGCGGATGAAGGTAAGAAAAGAATAGCTGCCGAAAGAGCAAAGCTAGAAGCTGAAGCGGACGCTAAAATCAAACAGATTAAAGACATGGCTAGAAAGCAAGTAGATAAAACACGGGCCGAGGCCAAGAAGAGAGCAGATCAGGCCAAAGATCTAGCTTACAAACAAGCAGATAAGCTAGTAGAGCAAGCAGGTGGTAATCCTCTAAAGAAATTAGCTGCAAAAGAGGGCGCCAAATTGGCTAAAAAGAAGGCGGATGACATACATAGAAATTCATTGGCAAAAGTGAACGTAACCACCGAAAATATTAACAAAAAAGCCAATGCTGAAGCGGATAAGATTAGAGCAAAATATGACAAGAGAATCAATGATTTAGAGAAGAAAGCAGGTATGTAAGAGGCCATTGGTACTCCTTTCTTAAGTCTTTAGGCCTCAAAATATTTGTTTTCCGCTTATTAGTCTAAGAAATTAGTGTATCTCCCTAGATGAAAGTCACGCCTTTTATCTATTTTTGACCACAATTAATAGAACAGATATGGCAAAGGTTAAAAAAAAGGAATTAGGACTAGGAATACGCGCTTTACTTGGTAACAAGGAGAAAGATGATAAAGCGGATAATGCTAAGGTAGTAAAGGCATTATCTTCTGCTACTGCCTTGATTCCTTTAGAACAAATCTCTGCCAATCCAAATCAGCCTAGAACCGACTTTGAACCAGAAGCTTTATCAGAGTTAGCAGCCTCAATAAAAGCACATGGTATCATCCAACCATTGACGCTGCGTTCTATCGGAGAAGATCAATATGAACTTATAAGCGGTGAGAGAAGATTTAGAGCTTCTCAATTGGCCGGCTTGACGGAAGTACCTGCCTATGTTCGTATTGCCAATGACCAAGAGCTGCTAGAAATGGCACTTATTGAAAATATCCAAAGAGAGGACCTCAATCCTTTAGAGGTAGCTATCTCCTATAGCAGACTATTGTCTGAATTTGATCTTACACACGAAGCCATGGCAGAACGTGTGGGTAAGAAACGAAGTACTATCACCAATGCTTTGCGCATGCTGGAATTGCCTCCAAGTATACAAACAGGGCTTAGAAAAGGTGAAATATCCGCTGGACATGCAAAAGCCATCCATGGCCTTACAACCGTTGACCAACAATTGGCCCTCTTTCATAAGATAATAAAAG
>CAYZUW010000018.1:0-23549 GCA_964481325.1 uncultured Saprospiraceae bacterium | reverse complement strand
TGCGACGGTAGGAGCAGTCCCGACTGGAATGAAATGGAAGATCGGGACGGGAGCGTAAAACTAAAGGAAGCGGACCCATGGATGAGCCCGGCAGCTAAGGAATCCGAGTATTCGGAATCCTTAGCTGACACAGCCAAGTAAAAAAAATAAAAAAATATTTTTTTCTGAAATAGAGCGATTTACTCTTTTACAGCGATAACCATCTGCGGATCATAATCTCCACGGATTATTGGTGATTGACGTTTAGAGGTGTACTCTTTTACATTGTGGCAAATGAAGTCAAACAATTCCTGCAGCACTACATTTTTATCATTATTGTTGTCTGCTTCTCCTTTAAGACCACGTAGTAAAAAGTGGCTAAAAACCCCCTGGCGTAGATTGTTGCTTTCTAGTGAAGTTTCTTCTGATTTGGAAGACATAATCAATGCCATACCAGGCTTAGATTGGGCCAAAGATTTATAGTAGGATTCTAGTGTATTTTTGAGTGCTCCTTTTTCTGTGTATAAGCTACCAGAGTGACAAGCATCTGCGATACAGAGCTTAAACTTAGCTGGACTGTTTTCTAAGATTTCTGTAATCTCGTGGTGAAAAACTTTATTGTTAGAGCCATCATAATCGATAGGTAGAAATGAACCCTTGAGTCCATGTCCAGAGAAATACATCATGACCAAATCGTTTGGACCAGCTTTAGAAAAAGTATTAGATAATTCTCCTAAAATATTTTCTCGAGTAGCGTTATCGTCGACAAGTACCTTGATGTTGCTATCTTTAAGAGAACCCCCTTGAGGACTCTTTAGAAAGGCATAAATCTTATAGGCGTCATCATCAGAGTATTTAAGCGTCTGCATGTGCTCGTATGAGGAAACTCCAATAACTACCGCCCAGACTTGTGGTGTATTGGCTGCAGCACTTTGTGGAATCACAGGCGGCTCTTCGGTAATCGTATTGACCAATGTTCCGTTTAGCCACAATCCACTAATCTTTGTGCCATCATTTAGATGTAAAGTTCCTTTACCGTTGAATCCACCATTTTTCCATTCCCCTTCGTATATCTCTCCATTTCCATAGACACATTTACCTATTCCATTGGGCAAGCCATCTATGAACGCACCTTCGTAAGTCATGGCGCCATCTTGATAAACGAACTTTCCTTTTCCAGAGAGACAGTCTCCTTCGATACAGCCATCTAAACCCTTCGAAACAAGTTGATCGTCTAATAGCTCTCCTTTAAACCAAGAACCCTTAGCAAGGCTTCCATCTTGATAATAAATGGTACCGAATCCTTCTTCGAAATTAAGGTTGAAATCACCCACATATTTGTCTCCGTTGGAATAATAGAATGAGCCCCAGCCATGTCTTTTGTGCTCAGAAAATTGACCTTCGTATTTGCTGCCATCTGAGTAGGCATAAGTCCCGATACCATCCGTGCAGTCTCCCTTGATACAACCAAATTGTATGTCAGTACCATCATAGGCAATAGCTCCTTTGCTGATAAATGACTCGTCGAAAAAATTGCCATTTTTATTGATTGGACGACCCTTCACCCAATTGCCTGTCCACATTTCTTTGTCTGCATATAATTTAGAGCCATGGCCATGAGGATATCGATATTGCCATTGACCATGATATATGCTACCATCTGTATAGTAGCAGGTTCCCTGCCCATGAACTTCGCCATTGAAAAAGGTGCCCTCATAAGTCGCTCCACTAGGAAACCTGTATTTTCCTATACCTTCTTGACAATCTCCAGAAAGGCATTGAGCACAGATAGATGCTGTTAAGAAAAGAAAAAATAAAGCGAGAGTAGTACGAGTGAAATTCATCAATAATGATATGACATGGTTATATAATGACTATATATAATGCGAAAGTTATGCCTATATTATCCATAAATCAAATATGTTCTATTTATTATGTGAAGTGCTTAGGTAACGGATAAAGAAGAGAATGCTACGGTATATAGCGGCATGTAAATGGTAAAAAAAATAGAAGTTTGAATTAGATTTTTTAGGATTGCCTTGATCTTGAATGCGTAATTGTTATGCTATCCAAGTAATAAATCTTCTACGGGAAAGGTTTGTTAAAAAATAGGGGGAACGCCACTCATTCCGATGTGTTACCGCCGAATAAAAATGGGACTTCGCCCATTTTTAAAAGGAACTTTGAGTGCACTCCATAAGCTAGTGGATTTCATAAAGGGAAATTATCGTCAAAAGAGACATTTTGTGGCTGCGCAAGTTTTCGGAGTGGACTCAATTTTATCTTATCATGCCAACGGGCATATTTTTGTCAAAATCCCCAGTGATAGTAGGGGTCTGGATATTCCCTGTGTATAGCCTTACATTATGATTTACATACTTATACAGTTCACCAATACTGATTATTTGATCATTGTTGGTATTGGCTTCTCCTTTGAGACCTCTCATTAAATAGTGACTAAAAACACCTTGTCGTAGTCCATGATCCTCTAAAGAATATTCAGTTTCTTTCGAGCTCATAAGAAGTGCAAGGCCCCCCTTAGAGTCATTGAATTGGCTATAGTAGTCATTTAATTTTTTAGAGTAGGGCGCTTTCATTGCCATAGTGTTGCTTTTGTTAAGGCTGCCTGAATGACAGGCGTCTGCAAAAACCACCTTGTGCTTTGCATTACTGCTCTCTAAGACTTGAATCAAATCGGTGTGGCTCAAGAGGTTATTTTTCCCGTCAAAATCAAAAGGCAAAAATGATCCATCGTAGCCATGACCAGAAAAGTAAAAGACGATAACATCATTTGCATCCGCTTTGTGAAACTTTCTTTTCATGGTCCTGATGATTTGATCCTTATTCGCGTCTTCGTCAATGAGTACAGTTATTTGTTCATCTGGTACGGCTCCTCCTTCTGGACTTTTGAGGAATGCGTATAGATGGTAGGCGTCATCGTCCGTAAACTTCAATGTGGGCATATGTGTATAACGAGAAACGCCAACGATTACAGACCAAATTTTTACTTCATTGTCTTCATCTACTTCTACTACTTCATCTGGAATATTGGTGATTTTTTCTATTTGCCTTTTCACTTGTCCTTTATCCCAGAGTGCATGGAGCACTCTTCCGTTTTTGAAATAGAGTATACCATTTCCTTGAGGTCGATTGGTATCCCAGTTACCAACGTATTTGTCACCATTCGCGTAGAATACTGTACCCTTGCCAATCGGTTTCCCGCCTTTAAATTCTCCTAAATACCTAGTGCCATCTCTAAAGATGTATTGTCCCATTTCGAAATCACAAAAGTATTTGTTGCAGTCTTTTGCTTTATCTTTGGAGTTGAGAAAACTAGATGTGCTGACAGAACTATTATGTTGCTCGTATTTTTTCTTTGGCGTTTTATTTTTTTGAGTAGGACTATTTTCTGTTTTCACCAATTCTCCTGCTAGCCATGTGCCTTCCTGCACTATTCCATCAGCATTGATGATTTTACCTTTTCCTTCTTTTTCATTTTTTGCCCAGTGACCCATATACTGCCCGCCTGATGCGTACAGCATGGTTCCTATACCGTGAAACTGTCCTCCTTTAAATTGCCCTTTGTATTGATCGCCACTTGCAAAACTATATTCGCCATTTCCTTCGGGGACATTTTTTCTCCAGTCTCCAATGTATTGGTCCCCATTGGGATAATTAAATTCCCCATGTCCACTAAATTGACTTTTTTTGAAGTCTCCAACATAATAGCCCCCGTCAATAAAAACCAAATTTCCTTTACCTTCTCTATAATCGTCTTTCCAAAAACCATTATATACGTTTCCATTACTAAACAAGAGCTTACCTTGTCCATTAATTCTTCCGTTTTTGAACGAGCCAGTATACTCCGCACCACTTTTGTAAAGGTAGGTACCACTGCCATTGAAACAATTTCCTGATAAACACTGCGCGTTGAGCCCCACAGTAAAAGTGATTAGAATAATGCAACTCAATAGATTCTTCATGCGATTAAAATTTTAAGTGAATATTCAGACCCAGATAAGTCGAGCCTGATGAAAACTTTAATTAATGAGTAATACTATCTTCTATATGGTGGCTATTTGTAAAATGAAATAAATTTGTGTTGCAAGTGAAACTATAACTATAATAAAGTGAGTATATTGTGAAGGGGTTGGCGAAAAATGCTTTTTAATAAAAATTTAATGTTTAAATTCCCACCAATGAAAAACATACTAAATTTATTTGTTTTTATGTTCATATTATCTTGCTCTACCCCTCAGATATCTGAGGATGGATTTTATGGTGAATCTTTCAAGCAGAATAAATTTCTAGAGCTAAATGATTTAACCCAACAAATGGCTTCACAGGATACCGTCCAAGCGGTGGTAAAAGGTAGAGTAGAATCTGTATGTCAAAAGAAAGGATGCTGGATGAATATTGTCTCTGAGGATGGTAAAAGTATCTTTGTGAAATTTAAAGATTATGGCTTTTTTATGCCTCTAGATATTGTTGGCCAAGAGGTGGTAATGAATGGTATAGCATATAAAGAAGTAACAAGTGTAGAGGAATTGAAACATTACGCTGAAGATGAAGGTTTGCCTAGAGAGGAGATAGAAAATATAATAGTACCAAAGGAGGAGTTTAAGTTTATGGCTTCTGGTGTTTACGTAGCAAATTCAAAATAACTAAATGCAATTTCAAAAGGTAAAGGAATTGATGATTTCAAGATTGTCAAATAATTTATCAGATAAACTCTATTACCACGGAGTGCATCACACCCTTGATGTGCTAGAAGTCTGTGAAAGCAGAGCGGAAAAAGAAGCTCTTTCAGAAAGCGAACATGTGCTTTTATGCACTGCCGCTATTATGCATGATGCTGGTTTTCTAAATGTTATTCAAAATCATGAACAAGAAGGTGTATCTATAGCAAGGACGCTGTTACCTGATTTTGGATATAGCGAAGCGGATGTAGAAACAATTGCGGGAATGATTATGGCAACTAAGATACCTCAGCAACCAAATTCAAAATTAGAACAGATTATTTGCGATGCGGATTTAGACTATTTGGGTAGGGATGACTTCTATCATATAGGAGGAAAACTTTTCAAAGAGCTTAAAGAGTTGGGAGTAGTGAAGAACGAGAAAGATTGGGATGCTTTACAAATAAAATTTTTAAGTGGTCATACCTACCATACAAAATTTAGTATAGAAAATCGCGAACCGCAAAAGCAAGAAAAACTTACAGAGTTGAAGGAAAAGTGGAATGTATAAAAAAATGCAGCCCCTATTTAATAAACTATAGTTGTACTACTCTCGCTATTATTAAACCTGACAAGGAATTAGTCGTATGAAAAAAAACCAATCGGGGCTGCCTGATATTTTAATTAATCAATACTTCTTTCAAAACGGAGTAGCCCTTTGTTTATTGCATGACATTTAAATAAAAAAATAGACTGGACAAATCAACTCCTTATTTTCCCTATTTTAGGTCGATACATGTTGAATTACTATTATACCAAATCAGTCTGCACTTTAGTTTTTAATAATATGAATAACAATAAGATTTCATACTTTCTTTTTCTGCTCGTATTAGTTGTTGTTTTCGTAATCTCGAGCTGCCAAAAACCACTGGTGACGGATAATGATTTGCTTACTAATAGATTGGAAATCAAGGATAAAATTGCTTCAATACCTATCAAGAAGCCTTTCAAAAAAGCCACCTTTGAAGATAAGATGGATGGAATGACAATGGTAGCTCCTCCAAAACCATTTGCTGAAAACCCCTTTTTGAAACTAAAGGCTATAGATGTGAACTGGGTCGGCATTATTCCTTATGCTTATACAAGACAAGGGAAGCCAAGTGTAGCATTCGGATCCAATAATTGGCAATGGTGGGGAGAGACTGTCAAGGGAGCCACGGAGTCTATCAAACAAGCGCACGCAAATGACTTGATGGTTATGCTAAAACCCCAAGTATATATACCAGGTAGCTGGCCTGGAGGGATGACCTATAAAAGTGAAGCAGAATGGCAGCAATGGGAGGCAGACTATGATAGGTATATTCTCGCTTTTGCAAAGATAGCTGCAGATCAAAATGTGGCTTTATTTTGCATTGGGACAGAATTCAAGCAAAGTTCCATCGGGCGTCCAGAGTATTGGGAAAGTTTAATCGCTAAGATTAGAAATATCTACTCTGGAAAATTAACCTACGCTGCCAATTGGGATGAATACAAGCAAATCACCTTTTGGGACAAGTTAGATTTTATAGGGGTAGATGCTTATTTCCCACTGAGTGATGATAAAATTCCTTCCGTGGAAGAATTAAAATCTTCTTGGTATCCATATGAAAAAGATATACAGAAATTATCGAAGGCTTTTGATAGACCAATTATTTTCACAGAGTATGGCTATATGTCAGTAGAGGGTTGTGCTGGTAAAACCTGGGTTCTAGAAGCGGATCGAAGTATACTAAAGTATAATGAGCAAGCGCAAGCAAACGCCTTTGACGCGGTCTATGAAGTATTTTATAATCAAGACTTTTGGGCAGGTGGATTTATTTGGAAGTGGTATCCAGGAGAATTCGCTGGTGCTCAAAGAATGCGAAAAGACTATACACCTCAAAATAAACTTGGACAGCAAACCCTTGCTAAGTGGTATGCCAAATGACAACTTTGGACTTCATTATATTAATAATTCGTTAAGAGCCTATAAAGGCTACAATCTTCGAACTATATTGCTCATTCTTGAATAGACTAGCTTAGTTGTTAATTTTAATACCCTACTTTTGTGCCGAAAGCACAAGTAAACACGTTGCATATCTAGATGGGAGGATTAAAGATTTTTTTAAATAAAAAATATTTTGGAGTAGCATTACCTTTTATTATCAATAGTTTGATGATGAGTACGTGGTTGCTATATACGCCTTACACACTGGGGAAACTTGGCATTACGGAATCTCAGTTAGGATATGCTTTTTTTTCTATGGCGCTTGGCGCAGTGACTTCCTTATCTTTTTCTACTAAACTTATACATGATTACGGAGAAGGTCGATATACCTTCTTTAGCACCTTAGGGTATATTCTTGTGATTATATTCGCCGTGCTGATGACGAGTCTTTCTCAGCTATGTATACTATTGTTCTTTGCGGGGGCTTTTGCGGGTTCCATGGATGTAGGGATGAATGCCCTAGTAGCACATATTGAGAAAGTAGAAGATAAACGGCTCTTGTCCGCTTGCCATGGGTTTTGGAGTATTGGCTTTTTCATAGGTGCAAGTTTAGGATCCGTGCTTTTATTTTATTTAGATTCTCCTTTTGTGCATATGTTTTTAATGGCTACAATTGCCATTGTTTTACATCTTGCTTTTTTTACGCCTTTACGCCAAGAAAGAACCAATGATAAAATTGTAGAGGCCCCTGGAAAAAAACGATTCCAAAATAAAACGCTATTAGGTTTTGCAGTCATAGGATTAATGGTGATGATGTCTGAAGGTGTGGTGATGGATTGGAGTACACTCTATATGAGTCAGGAGATAAAAGTACCCGAATTATTTATAGGCTATGGCTTAGGCATGTTCAGTCTTTTCATGGCGGTAGGGCGATTCATGGTGGATCCCATTAGCGATACTTATGGCAGTAAATTTATTGTGCAAGGGGGCTTAATCGTTATGGTATTGGGAGTGGTCTTAGTTCTAGCTGGTACTTTATTTTCTGCACTATTTGGTTTTGCGATGATAGGCTTTGGAGTATCAGGCATCTTACCCGAAATCTACCGATTATCTTCTAAAGTAGAAGGCGTGAATGCTTGCGATGGGGTAGCTACTGTGGCGGGTACGGGCTATATTGGTTTTTTGATAGGCCCTATATTTATAGGCTATATTGTAGACGGGTATGGTTATCCAGTGATATTTATGCTAGTTGCCTTACTGACTATTTTAGCTCTATTTATGACTAAAGTTGCCTTCCAAAAAAAGATTCCTCGGAAGTTGCTTGATTAAGACAAGCGTTTTTTATTTTTTTTGTATAGTATGAGCATTCAATCTTCTTTCTTAATTACACTCAACGGAAAGTAGTTTGGGATTTTCTACTTTTTCTTTTGACCACTAACGGTGATGTGAATACTCGCTGATGCTAAGGTATTATCTGCGTTTTGATGATGGCTCTCTGCATTTGAAGAAAGCCCCTATTCATAAGAGAGAGTAGGGGGGTAAATATTTGATTATAGAATTAGGGGGCGTCTCATTTTTCCATCGCCACCATGCCTCGCATAAATGAGACCAGGTCGTTCGCTTGTACTCAGCAGTATCTAGACCTATTCAGGATATGTCTGACTAGTATTCACTTGGTCGCTCATCCGTCGTCAGCCATTCCTTCATTAGGTCTAGATCCTACTTCATATCGCTACCACCCTTCGCCCGCCACCGCCACCTGTCTGTTTTTTTTGGTGCGACGGCGTTTGCGCCCAAAGCGAGCTCTCAGAGAGCGCATTGACTAGATATTTACATGTTGGGTCATCGGTGCATTCTAGCACAAGACTCGCATCTTCAAGATAGTCAGAGACATTGCTTTTGTCTAGGCGAGTAGGGTGGTGCTATACTTCACTTCTGGATGGATGGTTTTGAGTTTTCGGTCAAGACCTATGCTTTGGTCTAGTTCGTGTCTCGAATATCTATCACTCATGTTCAGAAATTAAATGTTCATAATCTTGGTCGGTGTCAATATCGCGAGCGGCTTCTTTACAATATACCTTTGTGACATCATCTATATTTTTTTTGATGATAGATTTTGCAGAGGCGCTCCCAGGCAAGGCAAGAATTTCATCAAAATATTTCGCCTTGAATACCAAGGGTGGTGAAGTAGTGTCTTGATAGGAGGTGCAAACAATGTTTTTGTCCGTATCCAAAACAGTATTCAATAAAGTTTGATAATGCGCTTGCGGTATCAATGGTTGATCGGTAAGGCAAACTAAGATTGCATCAACTTGGCTCGTATCTATTACATGTTGAAGTCCTACTTGTAGGGTAGAGAGCATGCCCTCTTTATGATTAGGGTTATGCAAAAATTGGACATCCGTATCGCTAAGTAAGTTTTTTAACTCTTGGTCTAGATATCCCGTGACGCACACCACATCACTCAAGTCTACATTAGCCAAGGTTTTATATAGTCTCTCTATAAAAGTAAGCCCTTCATATTGGAGCAACTGTTTCTGTCCAGTCATCCGTGTCGATGATCCTCCCGCTAGTATGATGGCTGCTATCTTCAAATTCTTAGCCTCTGTTGAAATCTGATTTGCCTCCCTGCTTTTGCATCAACTTTGTATCGGTAATGAGGATGTCGTGTGAGTGGGCTTTGCACATATCGTAGATTGTGAGTGCTGCCACACTTACCCCAGTGAGCGCTTCCATCTCAACACCTGTTTTGCCATCTACTTTGACGGTACATTTTATAGTGAGGCTATTGTCCTCATCGTTCATTTTGATATCGACATTGCATTTATTCAATGCCAAGGGGTGACACAGTGGAATCAGTTCAGATGTCTTTTTGGCAGCCATGATGCCCGCTAGTATCGCAGTCTGTAATACAGAGCCTTTCTTGGTGACAAAAGAACTTGCTTGTAATTTTTCATACACATCCGCTGGTAGTACAACCTTTGACTGTGCCTCGGCGATGCGTGTTGTAGGTGTCTTGCCAGACACATCTACCATCTGAGGGTTTCCATCTTTATCTAGGTGATTCCATTTTGACATGTGTATATAATATTTTTTTGATATGCGATACTGTAGTACATAACAAGGTAAGAAATAATAGGTTGTTATACGCTATCCCAAATCTAGGGAAGTGTTATCTGACTGCATTTCTACTTGCCAGCTATCGTTTTATTCATGGCAATATTTAAAGCTTCTTTAAATGAGTCGATTGAAATATTTACATCTTTTTCTGTGGTAGCCCAAGAACAGACACTTATTCTGATAACTCTTCTGCCTTTCCATGTAGAACCACCTACCCAGCAGGTTCTAATTTCTTGAATTTCTTTGATGACTTGATTTGTAATTTCTTCTGTCTCGCATTGAACGATGACTTGGTTAAATACTACGTCATTTAAAATATTAAAACCTGGAATGGTAGAAAGTTGTGCAGCGAATAGCTTTGCATTTTTATGCATACCATCTATCATTTCTTCAATGCCCTTTTTCCCTAAGTATTTTAGACTTGCCCATAATTCTATTATCCTTGCCCTTCTCGACATTTCTGGTGTGTAGTACATTCCGTCTCTGTCTTCTCCTTGTATGATATACCCACCTGTCATATGAAGGGACGAACTCAATGCTTCTTCATCTTGACACATTATGATGCCAGAATCATATGGCACGTTTAAAGTCTTATGGCCATCTACTGCATAAGAATGTGCCCATTCAAAACCACTGGTGAGATGAGCGAATTTTTTGGTTGCGCCCGCCCATAAACCGAAAGCTCCGTCAACATGGATCCAGGCACCTGTATTTCTTGCCATTTTACAAATCGAAGCAAAATCATCAAAAGCACCGCTATTTACATTTCCAGCTTGCAAGATGAGTATGGTCTGTGAATCTAGTTTTGGAATTTGGTCTACAATAATTCTGCCTTCTTCATCAACATCGACCCATTCTACATTTGCCTTTCCGAGCCCAACCATGGATATGGCTTTGAGGACAGTCGAATGTGCGTCTCTTCCCGTCACGACCCGAATTTTAGGGGCATCAAAAAGTCCTTTTTCGGTGATGTCCCAATCTTGATCTTTTAGTATTCTATATCTAGCAGCTAAGAGTCCGCACAGGTTTGCCATAGAAGTACCACTCACAAATCCTGCTACCGTTTTACTGGGGAAACCAAATAATTCGATCAACCATTTTTGAACAACCGTCTCCAATTTTGAGGAGATAGGGGATAATACCTGCATGGCAGAATTTTGATCCCAGAAGATGGATAAATTTTTTGCGGCTAACCCAGCTGGCACAACGCTTCCATTCACAAAACCAAAAAATCGACCACCCACTTGGGATACGGTTGCTGGCGAACCATACTTGTTGAGCATTTTCAAAATATCATGGGCCTTGCCAGACTCTTGAGGCATGGCTTCTTCAAAAACGGAGAGTTGTTCTAATGATTCAGCTTCAGGAAAAACATTTCGTTGAAATGCTTTTTGCAGATATTCAATGCCAAATGTTTCCGCTTTTTCAAACAAGGAGTTGTCTGAAATTTCTGTAAACATTTTTTCTTGGATAGATTTTTTCTGCTTCATGTTTTAGTTTTAAAGAGGCAACTTATCTATTTTATTGTCAGTTAAGTTCTGTACATTCTCTGTGATTTTCTCAATAGACCAATCCCACCATTGCAGTTCGAGAAGTTTTTTTATGTCCGCTTCAGAAAAACGTTTTTTTATTTCCTTCGCTGGATTGCCTCCAACAATAGCGTAGGGTGCAACATCTTTGGTGACCACAGATTTGGTAGCGATGATGGCGCCATCGGCAATAGTGACACCTGGCATGATGGTCGCGCCATATCCTATCCAAACATCATTTCCAATAAGGGTATTTCCTTTTTGCGGATATGCTTTTCCTTTCATCGCATCTGACCAGTCATGTCCAAATATAGCAAAGGGGTAACTGGTGATTGCCTCGCTTAGATGATTGGCGCCATTCATTATGAAAGTGACATCAGAGGCAATCATGCAGAATTTTCCAATGATCAATTTGTCCCCAGTGAAGTCAAATAAATACTTTACATTTTTTTCAAAATTGTCAACTGTTTCAAAATCATCATAGTAGGTATAGTCTCCCACTATGATGTTAGGATTTTTAACCACATTTTTCAGAAAACATAACCTGTCGTAATTTTCAAGTGGAAATTTAGTATTCTTATCAGGTGTATTCATTTTTTGTTTTTGATGAGATAGCAACGTACAATACAATTCAAATAATTATTAAGAAAAAAATCCCCTACGCATTGATAGACTCCTTCAACTTCTTTTTCAAGGCTGCAATCTCGTCTCTATATTGGGCAGCAGTGATGAAGTCTAATTCCTTGGCTGCCTTTTTCATTTTGCGTCCAGTTTCTTCAATTAGCTTTTCTAGCTGGTCACGATTCATATATTGAAGTAATGGGTCTGCAGCGATGTCTAAACTGTCGGGCTCGATATAGGCTCCTTTTTCCACTCCTCGAATATCTAAGATGGATTTTCTATTCCAAATATCTTCTTTCGATTTTTTGATATTGACAGGGACGATGCCGTGCTTTTTGTTGTACTCCATCTGAATGGCTCGGCGACGATTGGTTTCGTCAATCGCATATTGCATAGAACCCGTTATTTTGTCTCCATACATGATGACCAGTCCATTGACATTACGTGCGGCACGACCTGCAGTCTGTGTGAGGGAACGATTATTACGCAAAAAGCCTTCCTTGTCTGCATCTATAATGGCGACTAAGGATACCTCTGGCAAATCAAGCCCTTCTCTCAGCAGGTTGACTCCGACCAATACATCAAAAGTTCCCAGTCGCAAGTCACGAAGTATTTCTACTCTATCCATGGTGTCGACTTCAGAGTGTATGTATTGCACCTTGATGTTGAGACGCGCCATATATTTGGTGAGCTCCTCGGACATACGCTTAGTCAGCGTGGTGACCAGTACGCGCTCGTCTGCTTTTATTCTTTGGTCGATTTCTTCTAAGAGGTCATCAATCTGATTGATACTTGGGCGTACTTCAATCGGAGGGTCAAGGATGCCAGTAGGTCGAATCAATTGTTCGACTATTTCTCCGCCAGTTTGTTCTAATTCGTAGTCCCCAGGCGTCGCACTCACATAAACAATCTGATTGGTAAGTGCCTCGAACTCTGTAAAATTGAGTGGACGATTGTCCATTGCAGAAGGTAGTCGAAAACCAAAATTTACGAGATTGAGTTTTCGTTTTCTATCTCCACCAGACATCCCGCGAATTTGTGGAACGGTCACGTGGCTCTCATCCAAAAACATCAAATAGTCTTCTGGAAAATAATCTAACAAGCAGAATGGTCGAGTGCCTGGTCGGCGACCATCAAAAAATCGAGAGTAGTTTTCCACTCCACTACAATAGCCTAATTCACGCATCATCTCTATATCAAAATTAATACGCTCATAGATTCGCCTTGCCTCTACAAATTTTCTTTCTTTTTCGAAATATTCTTGCTGCTCCTTGAGCTCATCTTGAATCTGGTGGATGATGCCATGGATGCGATCTTTTGGCGCAACATATAAGGTAGCAGGAAAAATAGCGGCATTGTCCATGGATTCGATACGCTTGCCACTTTCTATTTCTAGGCGGTCGATAGACTCTATCTCATCACCAAAGAAGGTGACGCGATACCCATAATCTACATAAGGGAGATTGATGTCTACCGTGTCCCCGCGGACTCTAAAAGTAGCCCGCTTAAATTCTAATGTAGTCCGAGAATATAGGCTTTGCACGAGCTCATACAAAAATGTATTTCGACTCACTATTTGTCCCTTATGAATACGAATGATGCCTTCCTTATAGTCCTCTGGATTTCCCATACCGAATATACAGGATACCGAAGCGACGATAATGATGTCTCTACGACCAGACAACAAGGAAGAGGTAGCTCGCAATCTTAATTTCTCCACTTCCTCGTTGATAGACAAATCCTTCTCTATATAGGTGTCACTGCTAGATACGTATGCTTCTGGCTGATAGTAGTCATAGTAGGAAACGAAATACTCCACTGCGTTGTCTGGAAAAAATTCTTTAAACTCGCTATATAGTTGTGCCGTGAGTGTTTTGTTGTGTGTCAAGATTAGGGTTGGCGTATTGAGCTGCTGAATTACATTCGCCATCGAAAAAGTCTTTCCACTTCCCGTCACTCCTAAAAGCACCTGCGCTTGATCTCCAGCTTTGACTCCAGCTACAATTCGTTCGATAGCCTTTGGCTGATCCCCAGTCGGTGTAAAAGAAGAATTGAGTTGAAATTTCATAGGTGCAAAATAGTTTAGCCTATAAAGATAATTATTTTTCTCTTGAGTTCAATGGCTTGGTTCAAAAGTAGTTTTTGGAATCTTTCCTGATGCGTCATCGAATAACCGAGCTAAAAGGGGGCTATGTCACATTTGAATTCTGATCAAGTATGAAAAGTTTTAATATGAAAATGCTTAGAACCCAAAAAGGAATAATATTCCGTGTGTGCTTATCATTTTTTATAGGGATAAGAGTCATAACGATTAGTTTATAGTAAGTCCTAGCATAAATGTGCTGCATTTTTCGTTCAGGTTCATTACATTTGGTCAATGTCAAAATCAACTGGTAGTATAACACCTGACAAGTTAGAGCAAAAGCTGAACTTAAAGCAGTTGCAAATCAATCGTTTGCTTAATATCACGCAAGCTATCAACGAGAATGTGCCTGTAGATGGTTTGTTCAATATGTATACGTCTTTCCTGAATTGGGAAATGGGTGTTGATAAACTGTTGTTCTATATTAGACGAAATGGAGAATGGATTATAGCGAGTGACTCTGGTATTGAAAAATCTTTCCTAAAAAGAAATATTGAAACATTTTTCCCAAACTTTGAACGCGTTGGGAATATAGAGAAAGGCATAGATTCGCTCATTGATGAGTTTGAAATTGTTGTGCCAGTAAGGCATAAAGAGAATCCTATCGCCTATTTATTTATTGGTGGATTGCCTGAAGATGACGAGATGTACAATAAGGTGCAGTTCATCACCACTATTACTAATATCATTGCGGTTGCTATAGAAAATAAGCGCCTTTTCAAGAGACAATTGGAGCAAACTAAAATGAAGCGCGAAATGGAGTTGGCTAGCGAAATGCAGTTGATGCTCGTGCCTAGAGCTTTGCCTTCAGATACTTGCTATGAACTGGCTAGTATATACAAGCCACAATTAGGTATTGGTGGAGATTACTTTGATTATATAGATTTAGATGAGGATCGCTTTGCATTTTGTATAGCAGATATTTCTGGAAAGGGAGTAGCTGCAGCGCTTTTAATGGCCAATTTTCAAGCCTCCTTTCATAGTTTGATAAAAACTAAAACGGACTTTCCGAAGTTTATCCAAGACCTAAATGCTAATGTCTTTGCGGTCACGAAAGGAGATCGGTTTATTACTTTCTTTACGGCTGAGTTTAATCTCAAGACGCGAATGCTGACCTATGTAAACGCTGGGCATAATCCACCTTATATCTTTATAAATGGAGAACTGCAAAAACTAGATCAGGGTTGTACTTTTTTAGGGTCTTTTGAGCGCATTCCTGGGGAAATAGGGGGTGGAAATATTCATATTCCCAAGAAGGCAATGATTCTCAGTTACACGGATGGACTCTCGGATTTGAGAAATGAAAATGATGTTTTCCTGACCGACGAGTTTATAGAGCAATTGGTCACCAGTCATCATAAATTACCTGCAGCAGTCTTCAACGAATTGCTGCAACAGAGGATAGAAGAGTTTAGAGGAGAGGCAGCCTATCCAGATGACTTGACGGTATTGACTGCCAAGTTTTTCTAAGATTTTTTGTTGTTGAGATACTCTATGGCGTACTCAAGAACAGTGTCTGTACCATTAATCAAATTCTGCTTGGTATATATCTTTTCAATGTCAGGGATAACACCTCGACGTCGATCTTGAATATCTTCATCTACATCATAAATAAGACTGAGTACAGGAATGCGAATCCTCAATTTTGAATTCTTAAGCGTTTCATATTTAGAAAAGCCTGCAAACGCTAAGTGAAAACTTCCTCCCGCTTCTTCACCGATCAAGGTGCCTCTTTTGCGATCTTTTATAAGTGCTGGAGTCATTGCAGCTGCGGAATAACTTTGATTATTTATCAGTACTACAAGGTCTCCAGTAAATGGTTTTCGTTTTGGCTTTATGTTTTTTTTATCCCAAACGTGAAAATATACATCTTCCCCTCTTGTTTCTTTTTTAGCAAAGGCTAGAAGTAATTTCATGAAGATTGATTTTTTAACATCAAGGTAGGCTTTTTTGAATACGCTCTCTTTGATAATAAGGTACTCTTCATCCATCAAATGACGTGTCAAGTTGGCAATATTTTTTATGGCGCCACCACCGTTGTTGCGCACGTCTATAATAAGCTTGTCGAGATCGTTTTTTCTTATCTCATTGAATGCTTTATTTATTTTCTTCTTGCTCTTTTTCAGAAAGCTTTTGTTAGAAAAAGAGGTCATAGTTAATAGCCCTATATTGCCGTTGTCCACTGTTTTGAATGTGACAGGCGAGCTTGCTTTGCGTTCACTTTTAGCGAGTTCATTAAAAGCATTAGGCGGAATGGCGTCAATAGTATAGGTTTGTTTTTGACCAGATTTACTATTTATAAGTTGGACGAGAAACTTGTCTTTCAGTCCAAAAAAACGAGCATAGCCATCCGTGAATGTGCGTACTGCCCAAAGCCGTTCTGGGTAATGGTCATCGCCATCTGCTCCTCTATGGTAGGTAGTCAAGCGATCTACAATATGGTCAATTTCTATAGAGTCTATGGATAATATCTGGCTGCCCTTGGGAATGAGATTTGTGCCTATATTGAAATCTTCTTTAAGCAATACTTCATTGTCTAGAAGTATGACCTTGATGGGGAATAAAAGAGGTTTGTCTCCTTCTTTCTTTCGGTCATATAATTTGTGTCCAAATCTGATATTGGTATGGCCACACTCTATGGTGTCTATAATAGGCTCTACTAGATTGAAAAAATCCATTCTGGTCATAGAGTCTGGTAATGATTCTATGCTTTCTGTAAACATTTTCTCTACGGTAGCCTTGGGGACGAAATAGTCTAAACCAGGATGGATAGCCAATAGGTTTTTTTGGAGTTGTTCTACATCTTCTTTTAATTGTTCCTTTTGAAAGTACTTTTCTTGTGCTTGGATTGAAAGGCTTAATAAGAGTAGGCAAAGGATTAAAGAAAACCTGTTTGTCATATTTGTAGAATATTAATATCTAAGGTAGTTAAATTCGCAAAACCATGCCACCTTTAGTTCTTCTTTTGTGTATAAGGCTAAAATATAGTATGTGGATGACACATCATTTTAGAATAGTTGACTTGATCTGTCTAATTATTGAAGGTGATTTAGGTCTATTTTGCTACTGGGCGATCCGTATAGGTATAGCCCTAGAGAACAAGGGGTAGTAGTCAGACGACTGGAGGGGCGATTTTTCTTCGCCCGTAAGGAGTCGTCCGCAGGACCGTAACGAAGTGAAGTGACGGATGACCCGACTCCGCGCGTAGCGCATGGAGATGGTCCCTCAAAAAAAAATTACCAAATCGTGATGTTCATATTGGGAAAAACTAGATTTCTAGTGGTAAGTTTGTTTACTTTACGGAAATGAGAATAATCGCTTACTTGCTTTCTTTTTTTGCCATGATGTATGTGGCGAATGGACAATCTCCATTGTCCCCTAGGATTGCTAACTATACGATAGATTTATCTTTGGATGTCGACAATAAGCAAGTGAATGCTACGCAAGAAGTGGTGTGGAAAAATATCTCCTCTGCGCCTGTCAGCGAACTTCAATTTCACCTGTATTATAATGCCTTTAAAAGTTCGGAATCTACGTTTATGCAAGAAGGTGCAAATAGTGGAGGATTGTCTGAAGTGGGTGTAAAAGAAAACAGATGGGGATGGATAGAGGTGCAGTCCCTGGTGGATAGCGCTGGAGTGGAGTTGATCTCTGGAGCGAGCTACTTGCATCCTGAAGACGACAATGATAAGGACCAAACAGTCATGCGGGTGCCGCTGCAAACGGCAGTACAACCTGGTGAGTCTGCGCGCTTCCAAATGAAATGGCATTCTCAAATACCGAAGACGATGCCTAGGACAGGGTATAATAAAGATTATTATTTCATGGTGCAATGGTTTCCTAAGTTGGGTGTGTATGAGCCGGCAGGGATGCGGCAGGCGGAAGAAGATGGATGGAATTGCCATCAGTATCACGCTACGGGAGAATACTATTCGGATTTTGGAAACTATGATGTTTCTATAAATGTGCCTTCAGATTTTTTAGTAGGAGCGAGTGGTGAGCTGGAAGATAAAATTGAAAAAGGAGATAGAACTACATGGCGCTATGTGATAGATGACGTGATTGATTTTGGTTGGACGGCTTCACCCAAATTTGAAGTTTTGCGTCATCAATGGAAAGGAGTGGATATAAAGCTGCTCACTTATCCAGAGCATGTACATTGTGGGCCAAGATATTTTGGTGCTGTAGTGGCTGCTTTTGAGTACCTGGACAAACATATAGGCCCTTATCCATATCCAACCCTTACTATTGTGGATACACCAATACATGGTTTGTTTACGGGTGGGATGGAATATCCTACTTTTATCTCTTCTGTTAGTTTTTGTTTTTTGCCAGAAGGGATACGAACGCCAGAGACTTTGGTGGTGCACGAGTTTATACACCAGTATTTTATGCAAATGGTGGCGACTCATGAAGTAGAGGAACCTTGGATGGACGAGGGTTTTACGACTTACTTTGAAGGCAAGATATTGGATGGATATCTAGGCGCGGATCGGTCTACTATCAGTTTTTTAGGCGTGAAGATTGGTAATGAATCTTTCAATCGAGCAGAATTTTTTTACAGCACTAACCCACAAATAGCACCCTCTGCTACTAAGAGCTACGAATATACGGAAGGGGGATATGGGAGTATAGCTTATAATAAAACGGCCCTTTGGTTAACCACTCTTGAAGGTATAGTTGGCGAGTCTACTATGAATGAAATTATGAAAACATACTTTGAAACTTGGAAGTTTAAACACCCATGTGGTCAAGATTTTATCGATGTAGTAAATGCTGTGGTACATAAAAATCATGGAGACAAACTAGGTCAGAATATGGACTGGTTTTTTAATCAGGCTTTATATGGAACTGATTTATGCGATTATACAGTAGCGGAAATTTCGAATGCCAAAACATATACCCCAACGGGATATGTTGATAATTTTGAAGACTGCACCCACGAAAAGGAAGACAAAGAAATATATCAAAGTGAGGTAGTGGTGCATCGCCTAGAAGGGATGCAGTTGCCTGTAGAGGTAGAAATTTATTTTGAGGATGGCAGCAGTGAATTGAGATTTTGGGATGGCAAAGAGCGTGCGCATACTTTTGGTTTTATGACAAACCAAAAAGTAATTAAAGCGGTTGTAGATCCTGAAAGAAAACTGAAGATAGATAAAAATTGGATAAATAATTCTTTTGTAGTAGAGGCTGATAAATCTGGAGTTCGCTATTATTTTTCTCAATTCTTTTTAGCAACTCAACACGCTTTAGAGAGCTTAATGTTTTTTATATGAAAGGAGTATTCTCTACATACTTGAGTGGGATACGATTACTGTTTTTCAGATGGAAAGCTTGGGCGATAGTGTTTATTGCAAATATCATTTTTGCCTTTATTATTGCTCGCCCTTTTGGCGCATTGCTAGATAAGGTAGGAGCAAACAATGAGGCAGCCCTGGGAGGCTTGTCAAAGTTCGATACCGACTTTATCGTAGACGTTTTGAATAATTTTGGCCCAGAAATCAATCTGATAATTGGGCAAGCTTTTTTTATTGTCGTGCTGTATCTTATTCTCAATATATTTTTGTCTGGAGGAATTATAGAGAGTTATGTATACCTTTTCCAGCGCTTTACTTTTGGAGAATTTTTGTCGAATTGTGCCAAACATTTTTGGCGCATGATGAGACTAGCCTTGTACTTTATTGGTGTGCAAATATTGGTAGCGGGAGTTATGTTTGCCATTTATTCAAAATTGGGATTGTCTCCTTTCGAATTGGAGTCTGAAGGAGAGTTGATTTTCCAAACGCAAATCATGTTAGGTATATTTGTGATTTTGATGGTTTGGATAGATATGGTCAATGAGTATGCAAAGGTTCGAGTAGTTTTAGAAAAAAATAGAAGATTCATTTTGCCTACGTTGATAGATACAAAGTTTTTCTGCTTGCGCCATTTCTTTCCAATACTTTTGCTATTCTTATTGTGTATGCTGACTTTTATAGCCTTCCTTGGTATCTACACCACTCTTAACGACATGTTCGCAATGACTTCTATGTCCTCCTTAATCTTGGCTTTACTCATAGGTCAGCTTTATCTATTCTTTAGAGTGGGCGTGCGTCTTTTGTTTACCAGTACGGCTATAGATTACTTGCGTAGTAAAGATTGGGGCGAACAACACAAAACACTATCCTCGTAAATTACTATTTAAAAGAACCCGAATTCCTTCTAGAGTTCGGATTTTGGTATGTTTTTGGTCTTTATATTGTTGATTATTAGTGCTTTATGCCGATAATAAAGACAGTATTTAATTAACTAATATATATCCCTATGATTAAGAGCATAATAACGACAGTTTTAGTTGTAAGCCTTCACGTTTTTGGTTTTGCGCAAAATTCAGTACAAACGGTAGATGTGGAAACTAATTTAGCCTTGGTATTTACGACTGTCGAAGAAAAATCTGAGATTACTGGAACAATTACAAATAACGGAGGATTTAGTATGTTTATCGATGATGCGATTGCAGACCATTCAGAACAGAAGGTGGAGAAGTTTACCCATAAAGATTTGCAATCATTAATTCAAGTGGGGTATAACCATATAATGAACTCTCCTGAAAATACTTGCTTTCGTTACCGAATAATAACTAAGGCAAGCGGGATTAAAGAATTGATTTTATCCGACTGTCCTTTTTAGGAAAGTCTTTTTATTTAACTTATACCATACGGCATCTGCAATACCATTGCAGGTGTCTTTTTTCCAAAATTTCATTCCGATCTTTTCCAGAATTCTGATGGAAGCAATATTTGCTTTTGCACTTCTGCCAACGATAGTCTCTAAGGTTAAAGAATTGAATCCATAGTCTAGGCAGGCTGTAGCTGCCTCGGTGGCAATACCTTTTCCCCAGTGTTCTTTTTTGATTCTGTATCCAAGGTCTACCATTCCATTGGCGTGTCTTTTGAGTCCACACCAACCTAAATATTCATTTGAGTTTTTGTCTACAATAACCCATCTGCCAAAGCCGTGTTTTTGAAAATGGTCATAGCCTTTGATAAAAGCTAAAGCTTCTGCTTCATTTTTAAATGCGAAGTCTCCAGTGTACTTTAGTACTTCAGGCTCTGCATTGAGCAAGTACATATCTTTAGCATCGCTTAGTTGTTTTTCGCGTAAATAGAATCGACTGGTTTCGATAAGGTGCTTCACACTATTTCTTTATCGTTTTTTGTAGTATGTTGTACATTTCCATTGCTGATGTATCCCAGTTATATTTTTCTCTTTGTATTCTTCCATTTTGGACCAGTTGCTCTCTAAGACCTTCATTAGTATATAGATTTGATAAGGCCTTAGCAATGTCTTTCGTGATATGTGGATCTATTTGTAGAGAAGCATTGTTTGTGACCTCAGCCATAGGGCTCTGCTGGGAAGTGATGACTGGGGTCTCACAATGCATAGCTTCTAAAACAGGTACTCCGAATCCTTCAAAGAGCGAAGGGTAGACAAAGGCCATTGCGCTGGCCATCAATTTAGCCATAGTGTCATCTTCTATGTATCCCAAAAACTTGATTTTATCTTTTTGCTTACTTTCAGCGTGGGTTTTTTGGATGTGTTCCGTTTTCCAGGCATTCCGTCCTGCGATCAATAATTGACAATCTGGATATTGTTCAGAAAAAATATCAAATGCTTGTATCAATCGACTAATATTCTTTCTTGGATGTACGGCGCCTACATAAAAGAAAAATGGATGCCCATCGGAGTATTTATCTCTTATTTTCTTGGATTCTATTTTACTCAAAGGTTTGAATATAGATCTAGCAGCATTCCCTACTATGTCCATAGTGTTTGCTTGTAAATGCGGGAAATGTTGGAGTAAGTCTTGTTTTCCATGTGCAGATACTGAGACTATGCGATCTGCTCTTTCTAAATATTGCGGGGTAAACTTCTGATAAAACCAAAGGACGGTTTTTGGAATTTCATTGGGGCAATGGATGTAAGCTAAATCATGCAGTACATAAACCGTTGGGATATCTGTTTTGATGGATAAATAGCCGTCAAATGAAAGAAATACGTCTGGCTTGTACTTCTTGAGGATATTTGGAACAGAGTATTCAAACCATAAATACCACAGAATCGGATGTCTAGAAGGAATTAAGGTTTGGGCTGATTTTACATTGTCGGCAAAAATATATTCCTCTGCCAGTGGTCGGTCGTGAATTAATATAAACTCGTCTTCTGGATGATTTTGCACCATGCGTCGGAGGATTTCATAGGTGTACCAACCTATTCCTTCAAGTTTACCTTTAATCAAAAAACGGGCGTTGACAGCAATGCGCATACAATAGAAACTAAGTATATGTATCTACAGAAGAGGTGATATCCACTTTCCAGTCTCAAATTTAAACTTATTGCTCCAATGATTGCTATAGCTCGACTGCTATTATCTGGTATCATGGCGCATTCCAGAAGGTATAGATCCCTAGTCTTGGTCAAAAATGTCAATAAATCAGGTTTCAAAAACGCAATTTTATATCCGAATTGCTATTATTAATGAATGTAATATATCATTAATCAGGTTTCAGAATTTGTAGTATATGGGCGTATTTGTCGTTATATCAGGTTTTCTAGTTTCTTTTCATATATATTGCTTGAAGAGCGAAATATGCGAATCTAAATTCTAACTGTTATGTCGAAAACACCATCTGACAAGTTATTCAGGCTTATCAAGTCTATGAGTGCTATGGAAAAGCGCTATTTTAAGGTTATTGCGAACAAGAAAGGAGACAATTCTAACAAGTACTTAGTCTTGTTTGATGCCATAGATGCGCAGACGAAATTCGATGATCAAGCACTCTTGGAACAAGTCTACAAAGTGAAATCTATCAGCAAAAAGAATTTTTCAGAGCTGAAAGGATATTTGTATGACGTGATTTTGAAAACACTCCAGTCTTTTGACGAAAAATCTTCTGTCAGAAATAAATTGGCGAATCATATGCACAATGTAGACGTCTTGTTCAAAAGGGGGCATATGCAATTGTGTAAAGACGAACTCAAAAAAGCAAAAAAAATAGCTAGTCACTACGAAGAATTTTCAACCTTATATGAAATACTAAGATGGGAAAAGTGGATAGCACATACCATGATTGATGTTGATTTTTTGCAAGAAGAATTAGGGCGAATTGAAAAAGAGGAAAAACTTTATTTAGAACAACTCAATTTATTGTCCAAGTATCGAAATTTATTTTTGGAACTATATCTAAAAATAAAAAGTAGAGTAGGGCTGGACGATATTCAGCACATTGTCGATAACGAATTGATCAATAAAGAGCATTTTAATTCACATCGGACTTATGTGCTCTATTATAGAGCCAAAGCTTTATTGGCTTTCTTACAGAAAGATATGCCAAGTTTTGGAGAGTATTCTAGAAATCTATTAGAAGTGATGGAATCAAAGCCGCATTTCCTAAAAGAAGAAGTAGCTGAATATATTTCTGCATTACATAATTTTTGTGTGAGTTGTATTTTAAAAAGAGATTTTGATACAC
>CAYZUW010000017.1:0-23680 GCA_964481325.1 uncultured Saprospiraceae bacterium | reverse complement strand
CCTAAGGTCGATGATGAAGTTTTATAAGGGTCGGGTCATCCGCTTGTATTCCGTATTCGCTATAGCTTTGGACTAATTCCATCATCTAGTCTCGCCTCGTACCTCGTTGAGCCGTCGCTGACGGAGAGTCCAATTGCCATATCGCATACTCCATATCGCTGCTACCCCTCATGCAAAAAAAAGAGCCATTCAGAAATGATCTGAATGGCTCTTTCAATTAATTTGTAAATATTTTTATTCAAAAAGTACTTTTACAGTTTGTACACCTTCTTCAAAAGTAGCCTTTACCAAGTACATACCTGATGTAAGATTGTTACGATTGATTACATACTCAGAAGCATTCACACCCTGATAGTTTTGTACTAACTTTCCTGTCATGTCATATACTTCCATATCAATAATTTGATATTCGCCACCCACAGTAACTCTTACTTCTTGACTAGCAGGATTAGGAGTAATTTCCATTCCAGTATCTAATAAAACTTCTCTAGTTGAAGTGGTAAAGTTAGCGGCACAAGGAAGTTCCAAAGCAACACAAGCTCTAGGGAGAATATAAGCCATAACATCTGCAATATTTGCCCTTGCTTTTTCTGGACCCATTCCTTCATTTATAAGCAGTCCATTTGTGTGAAAAGTTCCTCCAGCCGGGTGGGGAAGCATATTCCAAGGTATACCCATTCCTGCACCATTGGCTGGACTTGGAGCATTTTCGTCCCACCAATCTACAACAACCCCTTCGTCAATACCTAATGAGTTAGCAGGCCTTATAAATGGAAATACACCTTCATAATAAGGGTGGCCAGCTGTAGCAGAATTGTCCATTGCTGTTTGTGTGATTGCATCATTAAAGTTTGCATCTAACCACATTTGATTGTTACCAGCTGCTTCTTGTGCAGCACCTATCTGTTGTGCACCCTGTACCTGTACAATTGGGTCACCAGTAGTCGGTACTACCAATACTGCATCATTATAAGGGGCAAATTGGTCGAATGGAGACTGAATTGATATTGTTGGTGTACTATTATCAGCTAACCAACTTATATCTCCTAACGCTCCACCAACATTAATCCCAAGTTGGAAACTATTATCTACTCCAACCAAGTTAGCGTAGTTGGTCGTATCTCCAGCAGGAAAGCCAAAGACACCCGTAGGGGCAATAGTAAGTACTTCACCATTTATATCGCCGTGAAAAGCCTCTACAACCATTGGTGTTTCTACTGTGCCATCCATATCTACATCTAAGAAAAATTTGGTTGGACCATTTGTAGTCGTTAGTATTTCATTGTAATCCGAAAGTCCTACTAAACCTAATGTCAAGTATCCACCTGTTCCCAATCCTAATACAGTTACATTGTTTTCGTCAATACCGTACGTGTCTGCATTTGTTTTGATAAATCTGATAGCATTTCTTCCATCCTGTACACCTCTATATGCTGCTTGGATTAAACCCAAGGCTCTTTCTGGTTGTGTTGGTGCTAATGGGTTCCATCCTAATCTATAGGATACCGCTGCTGTCACATAACCTCTTCGAGCAAGCTGAGTACAGAATTCAACAACAGAATTATCCTGTCGAGTACCAGGAATTTGGCCATTTGTAACTGGAGGTAAAAAGTTTCCAGTATGAAATACAAGTACTACAGGTCTGTCTACTTCTGTGTCACCTTCTGGTTCATATATGTCCATCATTAGTGCTTCAGGAACTATTTCTCCAACTTGTCCGAAAAACAAAATGGTTCCATTCACTCCATAGGTAACGTCTGGAGTTACAGTAACATCTGTAAAGATTTCATCAAGATATCTTTCTTGTGCAAAAGAGAGAGATATTGATAAACCTAAGAATAAAATTAACGAGTAAAATTTTTTCATAGAGTATTTGATTAAGTTAATAAATTAAAATATTGTTCGGTTTATTTAGGTTCGTATGTCCAAGTTATGTAGGCGAGTCTTCCAATTCGAGGTCCACCAAAAGTTTGGAAGTTTTGCGAATTCAATACATTGGATGCTCCAATTTTTATAGTACTATTAAGTTTGGGAAAGCCCACATTAAATTGCGCATCCAACAAGTCATAAGAAGGAATAAATCCCGTAAACTGGGGTGATCCTTCAAACAAAAATCCTTCTATCCACTTATAATTAATATTAAAGGCCAGATTGTTTAATCTTCTTTGACCTAAATTGACGCTTAAATCACGACCTCCAAAACCAATATTAAATTTATGTTCTGGCGTATTGAATGCAGGAATAATTGGGTCATCTTCTTCTTGTAAATTAAGTCTATTCCATGAATAATTACCATTCAATCCAAAATTCCCATCTAGATAATAATTAAAACCAATGGAAAATCCTTGAGTGGTAACTTGGGTCTTAGCGTTTGATGCATACCTAAATGCCTCGATACTTTGAATGGTGGTACCTCCGCCAACGTTTGTAAAATCAAGGTCTACACCTATTTCAAACCCAATAAAATTGGTATAGAAACTATAATAGTATCCAGCGTCTACATATAATTTATCAAATAAAGTGGTTCTAAAACCAAGTTCAAAAGTCTTAACTTCTTCTGGTCTTATTGGGTCGATACTGAATGTATCTAGCTCGGAGGCTTGAAGAGTTCTAAAAAAGTCCGTAACCGACTCTACAGTTACTAAATCTTCTACGCCATTCAGGTTCCCAGCAAGGGTGGCTCTACCCACATCCAATAATAGAAATTGGTCCGAAAGAGTTGGATTCCTTATTGCCGAGGAAAAAGACGCACGAAAGAAATTATTTGGCGATGGAGTATATACTAAGGAGGCAGCTGGTGAAACTAAGTAATCATAGTTTTCATTTTTATCCACTCTGATTGTGGCAGATGCTTTGAGTTTATTGTTATAAAAAGATTTTTCCGCGCCAGAGTAAAAACCAAATTCAGAATTTGTTATTCGTATATCTGCAGTATCGACGAAGATAGTTCCTCTAGAGTCTGGAGTATATAGTCTATAGTTTCCTCCTACTTTAATTTCATCTATCCACAGCGGGTTAAAAGTATATTCTCCATGTAAGTGATAAAGAGCTGATCGATCAAAGAATTTTGTACCCCCATCCGCTCTTAGGCTTGTAGAAATTCTATCAAATTCTTGCTGAAACCGTTCTGTTCCAGGTTCGAAAAATGGGACTGCTGCAGAAGCTCCCCTGGTTACAGTATCTGCGTAAATTTGTGCTTGAGCGTGGTATTCAGCTACGCTACCCGCATTATCTATTAACCATTGATCATACGCCTCATTATCAAAAAAAGTTTGGACAGAACCATCGTCATTAAAAATAGGATTTCCATTGTCATCTGTTAATACTTCTATTTGAGGAAAGCCAGATTCTGCTATCAATGGACCAATAACATTCACCCAGAAAAATGTATAATCTTGTGACCATTCAATATTGTCTTTTGCATTTTCTTGTAATTGAAGGGCAGTGAAAAACGGATCAAATGAATCTCCAGCACTAGTTTGAGTAGAGTATGCACGGATAAAAAATTTATTCCTTTTCTTAAACTCCAATCTATTTTGAAGAAAGTTAATATTGTTTAAACTAAATCGATTATCTCCTTGGTAAACGGTAGTGCCCGATCCAAAACTGTTAGCTAATATCAATTCAGGAGATTCCACTCCTTTACTTGGGTTTGTTCTAAGATGAAAATTTGCACTCGCTTTTAAATTTCTGGTATCATAATCGAGAAGATCCTCTTCCTCGTAGCCTGTTCTGTAAAATGCACCTAGCAAATTTAATGTAGAGGAAATAGGCTGATCTCGAAAGTCATTTCCACTAAAATATTCATCTCCATAGGTATTTACAGCGTCAAATCGTCCTGGGTTACTTGCGGGGACTCTAGATTCGTCTACAGGAGCTCTATTATCAGCTTCCCAATCATCTGCACGCAAGTATTCAAAGTTAAGTTTATACGCAAACAGATCATCACCATTTTTATTTTGAATCTTTTGAGCCCACCGCACGGCAGGTTTAATCATATTTCGTTCACCAACATTTATCAATGCTGAAAAACCTTCCGTAAAAAAAGGATCTTTTGTTTCCATGCTAATAACCCCGTTAAATGCATTTGGACCGTAAAAAGCCGAACTTGCACCGACTATCAATTCTACTTTATTAATATCCAATTCTGAAGAACCTAAAAAGTTACCTAGAGAGAAACTCAAGCCTGGGGCTTGGTTATCGACGCCATCAATAATCTGTAAAGAACGTACTGGGCTTGTGCTATTAAATCCTCTAGTGTTGACAATTTTAAAACCAAGACTTGCTGCTGTTAAATCTACTCCTTTAAGAGAGCCAAGCCCATCATAGAAGTTGGAAGCTGGTGTTTCTTTTATAGCTATAATGTCTAAGGCCTCTACTGTAAGAGGACTCTCTTTTTGTTTATCCGATATTCGTGTAGCTGTAACTTCAATAACATCGATTATCTCTACATCTTCTTGGAGATTGATAGAAATTCTTTTGTTACTATTTAAGGTGGTAATTTGTGTAGTGTACCCAATATATGAAATCTCAAGCGTCAAAGGGAATTCATTCTCCGTTTCAAATTCAAAGGACCCATCCCAATCACTAACTGTACCTATAGTAGTGCCTTGTATTATAACACTAGCCCCGATAATTGGGTCATTATTAATGGCGTCAAATACTTCTCCTCTTATTATATTTTGAGCATCTAAATCCTGACTCAAGAATATAAAAAGAAGTGTAGTAAGAAAGTTAAAGTATTTATTCATATGGTTAATCTATATTAATTAGATATAAATAGATCACGTAAAATAGAAATAATCTTTATATGTAGATGCATACTAAAAGACTATTTTTGCGAAAATTCGCTAAGAAATGACATTTAGCATGGTAAAATTAGTCTCTTGGTATAAATAGAGAGGGTTTTTATTTAAAGTTATGGTTAAAAACTTATATATCAGAAAGACACATTGGCAACGATCTCTAGATCATATCCTACTAATCCTACTCTTTTTTTAGGATTATTCGTCAATAGATTAATCTTTCTGACATTCATTTCTCTTAAGATTTGCGCACCGACACCAAAATCTCTTTGATCCATATCTTCGTCTACAGCAAGGGGATTAGATTCGAAGAGGGAAGCTAAATTGCTACTAGAATTTTGATGTCGCATATATACCAAGAGACCTGCGCCTAGAGATTCTATTTTGTTGATAGCATCCTGCAAGCTTGATTTTTCATCACCAAAGAGAAAACCAAATACATCAGCATCATCTTGAGAATGAACTCGAACATAAACGGGTTCCTCACTAGACCAATTACCAATTTTTATAGCAATGTGCGTTTTCTGATTAGTCAATTCTGTAAAAGAACTAATTTCATATTGCTTACCACCTTTTGTTATTTGTTTTGTGTTTTCTTTTCGAATCAACTTTTCTCTCTGTAATCGGTAAGCTATCAGGTCTTTAATACTTATCAACTTTACATCTAGCTTATTTGCCAATTCAAATAATTGCGGAAGTCGAGCCATAGTACCGTCTTCGTTTAAAATCTCTACTACAACTCCTGCAGGTTTGAATCCAGCCATTTTCGCTAGGTCTACTGCTGCCTCCGTATGGCCACTTCGACGCAATACGCCACCATCTTTTGCAATTAAAGGAAAGATATGACCAGGTCTAGAAAATTCCTCAGGCTTAGACTCCTCATCAACCATCGCTTGGATAGTTGTTGACCTATCGTATGCCGATATACCCGTGGTGCATCCTTTTAGCTTATAGTCGATTGATACAGTAAAAGCGGTTTCGTGCAAATCAGAATTGTTCGGAACCATCATCTGAAGGTCTAATTTTTTAGCTCTCTTTTCTGTAATAGGCACACAAATAAGTCCTCTTGCGTGCGTCGCCATGAAATTGATAATCTCAGGTGTAATACTTTCAGCAGCACATATAAAATCACCCTCATTTTCGCGATCTTCATCATCTACTACTATTACTACTTTTCCAGCCGCTATATCCGCAATAGCCTCTTCTATCTTATTCAGTTTATTCAATTGTGATTCTTTTTGTGGGTTCCCAGATATTACTGTCGATTCCATTAATATAGTCTTTAAATCCTAATAACAAGGCTAGATTCATATAGTTGAAGTAGCGCACGTGCCGCAAAGCTAATATGTTTACACCTAAAAGTTGGCACATTTTGTCTAATACTGGAATGAGTATATACCAAAGTAATTGGGCTATCAGAATGAAATACATAAGCAAATGCCCTTGATAAGCCAAATATATAGAAGATATTAGAATGGTAAGCATTAAAAATGGTCCTATATAACGCAATACCTTATGACTAAAAAACACAAAACCAAGTGAACTAAATGGTAGCAGGTATCGCCTAAAAATGGACATGTTTTGAAAGTTGCCACTAGATATTCTGCGCTTCCGTTTAAATTCTTCCTTGAAAGTGGTACCTGCTTCTTCATAACATATGGCTTCAGGGTCACTTATGGCCTTATATCCTTGGCTCAGTGTTTTCATACTTAAGAAAAAATCATCCACTCTAAGTCTGTCAGGGATTTTAAGAAAGCAATTTGCTCTGATTGCGAAACACCCTCCAAATGCGCCCATGAGTTTGCCAAAGACTAGCCCTTCTCTATGTTTTAACTTAGTTTCTCTATTGAGATAATTTGATTCAGATTGAGATACTTCATATGAATCCATCTTTGTATTTCGTATATGAGAATCTACCAATCCTATTTTATCATCAATAAAATGTCTACTTAAATTTCTAATAGTTAATTCACTAAACATGACGTTGGCGTCTGTAGAAATAAAAATATCTTTTCCTGAAATAGAGTGATTTTTTCTGATTTGTTCAGCTAGATAATTGATCGTTCCTATCTTTCCTGAACGGGATGGCATTACAAAAAAATGTATTGGATATTTACTGCTTTTTAGATATTGCTCTATCAATGAATTTGTTCCGTCAGTAGAATTGTCTGAGCCTATATACAATTGGACTTTGTCAGGAGGGTAATCATTGGCATTTATGGAATCAAGCTTTTCTAGGATTACAGATTCTTCATTATGAGCTGCAATTAGAATATATACTTTGAAAAATTGTTCGGAATCTGGCGGATTATATTCCTTTCCCAATGACAGTAATTGTACAAGACCTGGATACAATAGGTAGGTGTAACACAATAAGAAAAGAAAAAACCAAAAGATTATTGTAGCGAACATTTATCATTTTTCATGATAAACGAAGTTAAGAAGCGAATGCCATTTTCTTATCAATTACAGATTCTTTCTTAACAAATTTCTTGTATTCTTCAATTAGATTCTTTGCTGTTTCTACATTATCATACTCCTTCACTACGAGTTCTTGAGCATTCTTACCTAAGGTAGAAAGAGAACCATTACTTCTATAGCAATAGTCTAAAGCTTCGACAAACTGATTAGCAGTGTCAGCGACTAATACATGCTCTTTATGGATGGCATTTATACCTTCTAAGCCTAGTTGTGTAGTAAGTACGACCTTTCCTAAGGCCATTCCTTCTAGAATTTTAGCTCTCATTCCACTTCCTGAGAGCAATGGTACAATCATAACAGTATGACTATTGATAAACTTTTTAGCATCGTTTACTTCACCGTAGACCTTGACATTTTTGTATCGAGCATTTATCAAAGTAACTGGTGTATTTCTACCTGCCACATGAAGTTTTAAATTTGGATACTTTGCTAATAATTGGTCCCAAACATTGTCTAAAAACCACTTCAAGCCTTCTAGGTTTGGCATCCAATCTAGTGATCCTATAAAGGATAAGGATATCTCTTTTTTGTAACTACGGTTGTCTGGCTTGTATAGAGAAGAGTCTAGACCAATCGGGGTGACCAGGCCTGAATTTTTAAATCCTAATGTTCGGAAAGTATCTAAATCTTTTTGAGAAATGGCAATCATTAGGTCGTAATTGTTTAATTGCTTTATCTCATATTTCCTCAACTTATTTGTGAGGTATTTAAGGTACATCTTTTTTATAAAAGGGGAAGTGTTTTGAGCAACCCTTGACCATATTTCGTGCTCTACATTGTGCGCACGCATAGCAACCATAGCTTTTGAAAACTTGCGGATGATAGGTACGTATGGAGCCATGTATAGCGTCTCCAATTGTATAATATCATATGTGTTTTCCTTCAGCATTGTGATAAGCTGCTTCGTAAAATCTGGACAAATAAACCTAGAAATATGATATGATTCTTTCGAAAATAGATTTAAGAACGCATCCTTCGCATTCAATGTGTTATCTAGCTCGGTATAATAGGCAGCTTTAAAATGCTTGAATGAGCCATTTACGCTACTTACATCACAAAAATGCTTAGATGTATTCATCGCTAAAAGAGATACTTCACAACCTTGGTCGTGTAGCGCACGGCTGAGATTCATTACAGCTATACTTTCACCATCTTTTAAAGGATAAGGAAACTTCTTACAGAGTTGAAGTAATCTCATATTATGAATTGTTTAATACTTAAAGCTTTGGCATTAGGTTAAGGCTTTTTTCAGCCCAAATTAATTAGTAGTAATTGAATCTGTAGAGTTAAGCGTATATGCTAGTCTTTAAGTGTTAAACAATAGAATGCTCGGCATTCAAACAACACAAATTTAGTTTTTTTTGAATCATATTCATCTATTGTAATAGAAATATTAGGGAATTCATAATATTTCTAAGTACTTCCTCTAAAAATGCGCTAACAATGTATGGTCTTAGTTTATCTCTATAGGGTTATCATATCATATAGAATGCTTGATTTTCAGTTATATATGCGAGCTTCAATTTATCTATTGTAATTTTATATCGGCATTTAAAATACACAAACTAGAACGACAAAATTTTAGGATTTGCTGCTCGGTTAATAAGCTATTTATGCCAACTACTTAGCATATCTCATAATTTAGACGAGCAAGTATGGATTGTTTTATGACTCAAGCTAGCCCATAAAGGAAAATACCGAAGATAAGATAGTGATATTTTATTTTTATAAATACATAAAACTCTGATTTATAAGTCTTATTTATTATTAATTTGATTTTAGTAGTTGATAAAAGGTCTTGCTCGATTCCTGTTTTTATTAGAAAAGTAATATGGCTATGCTAAATTAGATTTAGTGATTAATAGCTGAGAAATTCTATAATCTTGCTCTTATTTCGAAAAATATATATCTAAATAAATTTGACTATTTTCACGTTGCAATGATAGAAGTAAGTAATATTAAAAAGGATTACGGTCAACTTGAAGTATTGAAAGGAGTAGATCTCAATATTCAAGAAAAAGAGATTGTAACTATTGTAGGTAAATCGGGTGCTGGTAAAAGTACTTTACTTCATATTATGGGAGCCTTAGATAAGCCGGATAAAGGGACTATACATTTTAATGGTAAGAATATCACTGGATTGAATAAAAGAGAATTAGCCCTGCTCAGAAATGAAGAAATTGGGTTTATTTTTCAGTTCCACTACCTATTACCTGAGTTCTCCGCCATCGAAAATGTTTGTATTCCAGGATACATCAAAAAGACGCCAAAAGAAGAAGTGACTAAAAAGGCAAAAGAATTGTTAGACTATCTTGGCTTATCGGAGCGACAACAACATAAACCTAATCAACTTTCTGGGGGAGAGCAACAGAGGGTCGCTGTTGCTAGAGCTTTAATCAATAACCCAAGAGTTATTTTTGCAGATGAACCAAGCGGGAACTTAGACTCAGGAACCTCAAAAGAGCTTCATGATTTGATTTTTGATTTGAGAAAAGACTTTGGACAAACTTTTGTCATTGTCACGCATAATGAAGAGCTTGCAGAAATGAGTGATCGAAAGTTATTGATGGTGGATGGAAAAATAGTTTAGAAACAATTAACTGTTCTCGTTCCATATCGGTTCAATCTCTCATTGCATATTGAGCAGCTAGTCTTCCTGATTTGAGAGCTGCCTCTATAGACCCATTTAGCATCAGATCACCAGCACAATACAAATTTTCACCTCGTTTGCATGCCTGTTCATCAAAGTGAAATGATACTTTTGTCTGTTCCGGCAAAGCCATACTTACCATATGTCGTTCAATTAAATCCCAATCTTTCACTTGTTTACCAAACCATGATTTGCATTCAGATTTGACTTGCGTTTCTATTTCTTTCGAATATTCTGAGCCAAAAATACTTACAGATATTTGATGTTTATCCTTTGGAGAGTAGCTTGAGTTTACATTGCTCATAACAGAAATATTATTTACTAGACAATTTTTCTTTGCAACTATGCCAACAAGCTTTTTATGATGAGGCGCTTCAGGTGCTTCAAAATAAAGGGTGTGAGAGGATTTCCATTTTTTTGTAGAGGTGGAATCAATCAGTAATTTACTATCAGGGGCAGCAAAGATTATTTTATCTCCTATATAATTATTACCAGATGCTACTTGGACAGTCTTAGCGTTAATCGATTTAACTTCTGTTTGCAAATGAATATTTTCTTGGGGTAGGGAAGAAGCCAATTGTTTACTCAATTCACCCATTCCTTTTAATGGTACACTAGCCAAGCTAGAAGCAAATTTGTTATATAAGAACAAAAACATTGCACTTGAAGTCTCTAGCTTTTTATCGAAAAAAACACCTGAGAAGAAGGGGATAAAAAAATTCTCAATCATATCATCCTTAAACCCAAAATTTCTTAGATAATCAATAGTGGATTGAGAAGTATCGTACTTACTTGGATTGCGACAATATTTATAAGCTCTCTTCCTTAGTTTTAATAACCTTTGTTTATCTGCAAAACTGCCTACCTTAGAAAGAAGCGTCTTAACTAAACTGCTTGGATCTCTTATAGGGTCGCCAATTATATCTGAATAACCCTTATCATAAAGAACCATTGCGCCAGGGGAAAAAGGCTTAAGATGTAAACTAGGATAGTCGAAAAAGTGGCTACCTTCTTCATATTGGGGCAAATAAACTTGGAAACCATGATCAATTAAATGCCCATTTATATTGCTTGTTCGTACTCTACCGCCCAATGTTTCATTCTTCTCTAATAACTGAAAAGAATGCCCATTTTGATGTACTGTTGTTGCCGCTGCCAGCCCAGAAAGACCTCCACCGATTATGATGAAATGCATAGAGTTTAGTTAATTTCATTTTTTGGATTGCCTTCTAAAAAGGCAGAAATATTTTCTTCTACGCCTTTTATAAGCCTACTTCTAGACTGTACAGTAGCCCAGGCCACATGCGGAGTTATTTTACAATTCCTTATTTGATAAAACGGATGATTCAGTGGTGCAGGTTCCTCAGTTAGTACATCCAACAAGGCTGCCGAAATTAATTCTTCTCTCAAGTATTCAGCAAGATCCAATTCATTAATTAATCCACCTCTACTAGTGTTGATTAGAATGGCGGATTTCTTCATTTTAGAGAGACTATCTTTGTTAATTATTTTGGACGTGCTATTATCTAGATTCGCATGCAAACTCAATATGTCACTCTCTTTAAGTAAAGTTTCGAAATCTACCTTTTGAATGCCATCCTCTAAAATTGGAGTATCTGACTTCCTGCATACCAGAACTTCCATGCCAAACGATTTTGCTATTTGTGCAACTCTTTTGCCAATATCACCATAGCCAAGTATTCCAAAAATTTTTCCACTCAACTCTTGTATAGGGCTAGCCGTAAAAGAGAAATCAGGGCAAATAGACCAATAACCCTTTTTAACAAGATTGTTGTGTTTCCCGATTTGATTGAGCCAATGCAATAGTAGCGCAAATGTGTGTTGAGCTACCCCACTAGTACTATAGTTACTTACATTACATACTGTTATTTTTCTTTTTTTGCATTCCTTAATATCAACATTGTTATAGCCCGTAGCAGAAACACATACTAGTTTTAGCGAATTACATTGGTCTAAAAAAGCAGCATCAACTACAAACTTGTTTACAATAATAATATCAGTGTCAATAACACGTTCTCTTGCTTGAGCGAGTGTACTCCTGTTATACACTTCTAAGGCTCCTAGCATACCTATCTCTTGCCAAGAGAGGTCACCTGGATTCATCGTGTAGCCATCTAAGGCAACTATTTTTATCATAGGAATTTACTAAAAAAACACAAAATAAAGCAATAACAATACTATAGCAGTTATAGCTATCACGATTGTCCAAAATTGCTTTGCTTGTTTAGCTTCGTAGGCTTCTTTTTTCTTTCTACGTGCTTCTTTTGACATTGCCATATCTATGATGAGTTGTTTGAAATACAATTTACTAAAAAGTATACGCTAGCAAAAAAAAATAGCAAAAAAAAGTAAATCAGCTCTTAGTGGAGTCAATAATTACTTATAATAAAGTGCCTAAGTGCACCTTATCACAGTTTTTCAAAAAAGTAAATTGAGAAGTGAGATTTAATTCCAAGCAAAGTAGTCTGGAAGCTGGGCGATAACACTAAATGTATCTCCCTTGTTTCGCATGATTTTGGCCCATAATTTACCAGTCTGATTGCCAAATACATAGTTGTGATCTAAGTCAGCTGTTACCCAGCTACCCAATTCAAACTCTTCTTTTAACTGTTCAGAAGACCAACCAGAGTAGCCTAGAAAGAAACGAATATTTTCAGGCTTGATAACTTTATTGTTTATCAAGAATATTAACTTTTCAAAATTCCCTCCCCAATATACACCTTGACCAACTTCTTGGCTTTCATCCAATATATCTCCCACATTATGAATATAATGAAGTGTATCTCTTTGCACAGGACCTCCAAGATATAAGGGGGCATCGAATTCTTCTAGTTCAGGTACTAAATCACCGACCTTAGCTTTATATTTTCGATTAAGTATAAATCCGACAGTGCCATCTGTTTGAGAATGATCACACAACAATACAGCAGTTCGCTTAAAGTTTGTGTCCACCATAAACGGCTCAGCGAGAAGCACATTTCCTTTTTTTACGTCAATAGAATTCATAGCTTCATTCTATGTTTTTGATTATTTGAGGTTGTTATTGGGACAATTTACATATAATCAACTTGTTTTCCTATACCTAAAAGCTTTATTTTGTCAAACTGCTTCCGAAGGTACTTTTCTATCTATTCGCTTTAACATTCCTCTTAGTACATTGCCTTTACCACCTATTTCCAAAAAGTGATTATATCCATCCTTAAGCATATTTTGAAGGGTAGCAGTCCATTGTACAGGAGCAGTTAATTGCTGTATTAACTTATCCTTCATGCGTTTAGGGTCACTTTCTGCAATTCCATCTACATTTTGATATATCGGACATATTGGTGTATGGAATGTTGTTTGCTCTATGGCTGTTTGCAATCCTTCTCTCGCTGGTTCCATCAATGGACTATGAAAAGCCCCACCTACCTGCAATTCTACCGCCATTCTTGCTCCATCTGACTTCAATTGTTCCACTGCTTTAGATACCGCAGGTTTGGTACCAGATATAACGAGTTGTCCCGGACAATTATAATTTGCAGCAACTATAGTATCTTCAATACCAGCACACACCTTTTCCACAGATTCATCATCCATACCGACTATGGCAGCCATAGTGGAGTCAGTAAGCCTACAAGCTTTTTCCATCTCTAAAGCCCTTTTGGCAACAAGCCGTAGCGCATCTTCAAAACGCAATACCCCTGCAGCCACTAAGGCTGAAAACTCTCCCAAAGAGTGTCCAGCTACGGCGTCTGGCTTTCCGAGATTCTCAGCACATTGAAACTTGACCATTGAATGTAAAAAGACAGCAGGTTGCGTCACCTTTGTGGCTTTAAGCTCGGCCTCAGTACCTCGAAACATAGTTTCAGACAATGAATATCCAAGGATCTCATCTGCTCTTTCAAAAATCTCTTTAGCTTTAGGATTAGATTCATATAGATCTAAACCCATTCCTTCAAATTGAGACCCTTGACCAGGAAAAAAAAATGCTCTCATAGTTGTTTCGTTATTGTGTTAATTATTATCTATTTAGTTGGTGCTACTAATGGAGCGTAGCGCTAATAAGATTCAAAAACTCTGATCGAGTTTCTTCTTTTTGAAACTGACCTGTAAAAGCGGATGTCGTAGTTACAGAGTTTTGTTTTTGCACACCTCTCATCATCATACACATATGTCTAGCCTCAATGACAACTGCTACACCCTGTGGTTTTAAAGTATCTTGTATACAGTGCAGAATATCGTCCGTTAAACGTTCTTGCACTTGCAATCTTCTAGAGAATACATCGATAATTCTTGGTATTTTACTCAAACCAACGATATGCCCATTTGGTATATATGCAACATGTGCTTTGCCAAAGAATGGTAATATGTGATGCTCACACATAGAATATACTTCTATGTCTTTCACAACCACCATCTCGCTATATTCCTCTTTAAACATAGCGCCAGTTAGAATCTCTTTAGGATCCATGTCATAACCTTGC
This sequence comes from uncultured Saprospiraceae bacterium, assembly GCA_964481325.1. Lineage (GTDB taxonomy): Bacteria > Bacteroidota > Bacteroidia > Chitinophagales > Saprospiraceae > JALZVN01. The sequence goes on along the minus strand of CAYZUW010000017.1, from coordinate 9,257 downwards.
GTCAAAAACTGCATTGCTTTTGCTGCTCTTTCGGGCGTTTTTAGCAAGCCATCTCTTGAGGCGTCTTCTCCTATTTCACCTAATAAGGTATTGTATACCTTCGTTAAAACCTTAGTTGTTTTTTTACTGTATTCTTCCGTTTTTTTGTAAGCCATTTATTTTTTTTTAACCAAAATACTCTGTGTAAATATTTTCCGTTTCCTCAAGCCTAACACAGTGTAATTCACATTGTTGTACTCTAGGTTGTATTTTATCCCAAATCAAAATCGCTAGATTTTCGCAGGTAGTTTGCATTGTTTCAGGGATAAAAGGAACATCCAAGTTTAGATTTTTATGATCCAATTTGTCTATTATTTCTTCTTTAACAATCGCTGCTAATTCCTTGGCATTGATTAGCATACCCGTTGTTGGGTCTGGCGTGCCTTTCACAGTGACATACAAGGTATAGTTATGTCCATGAAAGTTTGGATTCGCACATTTACCAAATATCTCCTTATTCTTCTCCGCAGACCAGTCTTTTACCCACAGTTTATGCGCAGCATTGAATCGAGATCTTCTTGTTAAAAATACCATTTAAGACTATTATCTATTTCGCGACGAAAATAAGACATTTTATTGACCTTTGTAGGAAATTTATGGTTTCCATTTTTTGGGGGTCATCCAGTACTAGGCAGAGCCTAGTCTGGAGCGCGCTATCCACTATATCCAGTGACTTGCAGCATGAACGAAAGAGTTCATGCTGCAAGTCACTGGATGCCGTTTCTATCTCTCAGACTGTGAAAAAACTAATGTGAATGATTCATTTACAAACAAAGGCCTAAACATCTGTGGATTGAAAAAGGAAAAATTTAGCTAAAAGAGATATTTTAGGGTGCCATGAGATTGCAGACTTGACCAACTTAGGTATTATTAAATTCAGTTTATCCATAATTCACTCGCTTTAATCGATTTGTTTTATCTTTCCAATAAGGATTATGCATATTTGGAATCTAAAGTCAAATAGTTGGTAGACAATACGCAAATATTTAATAAAAACAAGATATACTCGTTTTTGACCCAAAGGAAGCTATATCATAGCCTATTTTGGATTGCTTATTATATACTTCTAGTCGTATTGGAAAAAGGAGAAGGTAGCCTAATGGATACCATGTTGAATGAATTTATCAACATCATTTTCTACGCCATTATTGTTTACATCAATACCTTATATCTAATACCACATTTTCTAAAAGAAAAGAAAATACTTTCTTATCTAATTTTACTCTTTGCGGTGGCTTTGTTTATTACCCCTATCAAACTGTTTGCCTTTCACTGTCAGTTTAGTGGAGATGAGATAAAACAAGCAGGGCTAATTGAACAGCAGCACTATTTTTATCTAGCCAATATCTTTATTGCCTTTGGATCTACTTTAGGGAGTATCATCATTGACTGGATGCAGCATCAGAGAGAACGTACCCAATTGGAGAATCAAAATATTCAATCAGAACTCCGGTTTCTAAAATCGCAAATAAATCCGCACTTTTTATTTAATACACTCAATAGTATTTATGCACTTACCCTCAAAAAGTCTGATGACGCCCCAGAGATAGTGGTCAAGTTATCAGAGATGCTGAGATATATGTTGTATGAATGCAATGAGAAATTAGTGCCTCTTTCTAAAGAAGTGCATTACATACAAAATTATTTGTCTCTGGAGCAACTTAGGCACGGGGGAAAGATTAGTATCAAGTTTGATGTAGAGGGAGAGGTAAATGGAGAAACAATTGCGCCACTTCTTTTTGTACCTTTTTTAGAAAACAGCTTCAAGCATGGAGCCAGCAAAACCATCAAAGATGGATACGTGAATGTGATTTTAAAAATGAAAGAAAAAGAGCAAATCCAATTTATAGTAGAAAATAACAAAATAAACACTATACCTGCTGCAAATCATAGACTTAAGTCAGGAGGTATTGGCTTAGCCAACTTAGATCGAAGACTTAAAATATTGTATCCTAACAAACATAAACTGACCATCAATAATAACCCTAAAGTATATAAAGTTACTTTAGATTTAACGCTTTAAAAAATATCAATATATGATCAACGTAATTATTATTGAAGACGAACCTCTAGCACAAGAGATACTAGAAAATTATATTTCAAAGCTACCACAACTCAATTTAGTAGCCACTTGCTCGAATGCCATTGAAGGGGGTGCCGCCCTAAAAGAGCACGATGTACACCTTATCTTTTTGGATATTCAAATGCCTCAAATCACTGGTATTGAGTTTCTTAAGTCATTGAGTAATCCACCGCTCACTATTTTCACTACTGCCTTACCAAACCATGCTGTAGAAGGCTTCGAGTTGGACGCGGTGGACTACCTAGTAAAACCAATCCCATTGGATAGATTTATGAAGGCAATAGGCAAAGCTGAGGAAATTTTAAAGCGGGATAGCAATATTGTTGCTAATGATGGAGAAGATTTTATCTTTGTAAAATCTGACAAGAAATTGATAAAGATTAAGTACGATGATATCATTTATATTGAAGGATTGAAGGACTATGTTATCATTCGAATGGCTAACTCCAAGGTGATTACTCTTCAGACAATGAAGAGTTTAGAAGTTAAATTACCAGAAAACTTATTTAAAAGAATTCATCGTTCTTATATTGTCGCAATAGATAAAATTGATGCCTTAGTTGGAAATAGTATTGAAGTCACTGAACGAGGAGCTCCAAAAATTATTCCTGTAGGAAAAAACTATAAAGACCAAATTTTAAACATTATTAATAGTAAACGTATTTAGTGGATCATATTCAACTGAAGATAATTTGTGAAGACATACTAAATGAATCTGTTACAGATATTAGACCCTTATCTGGTGGAGACATAAACCAAGCCTTCCAGATAGAAACCAAACAAAATAACTACTTCTGCAAAACAAACGAGACTAGCATTGGTAAAGATTTGCTTCATAAAGAACAAATAGGATTGCGTACAATTGGTCGTTATTGCACAACACCGAAGTTAATGGGTAGTACGCCACATGTAATGGTTTTATCATGGGTGAAATCTTCCAGAAAAACTCGATTCTTTTGGGAAAAGTTAGGAAAAGAGTTGGCCTCATTACACCAAGTCACTTCCAACCAATTTGGTTTCGATCATCATAATTTTATAGGAATACTTATACAGCAAAATGAACATGCTGCCTCTTGGGAAAATTTCTTTGTAGAACAAAGACTACTTCCTCAATTCAAACTTGCTGTCGATAAATCATTATTGCATGCCACTGAGGTGCCCAAGTCTGATATATTAGCAAAAAAGGTTAAAGAAGTTTGTCCAAAAGAATTAGCGAGACTGATTCATGGAGATTTGTGGTCAGGAAATATTCTAGCAGATTTGGATAGCAACGCTTACTTTGTTGACCCTTGTGTATCCTACGCACATAGAGAAATGGATATTGCTATGTCAACATTATTTGGAAAGTTTGATAAGCAATTTTATGATGTGTATAATGAGGTGCTACCTCTTGAAGAAGGATGGAAGAATAGATTAGATATTTATCAACTATATTATTTACTTGTTCATCTCAACATGTTCGGTATAGGCTATAAAAATGACGTTTTAAAAATTGTTAAACGTTATTTCAAATAACACTTTTGCTCTAAGGCTTCTTTTTTACTAGCGTACCATTCCGATCTTAGGATACTCAAGATGATGCTGTCCCTTCTTCCGTCTGGGGAGGCACAATTACTTCGTAAAATTCCTTCTTCCTCACAACCAATGGCTTTCATAGCAGAAATAGACTTAGCATTCGTTGCATCGGCTCGAAACTCTACACGTTCTATTTCCATTTTGTCAAAAGCAAAGTTGAGCATTAAGGATTTGCAAAATCTATTAAGACCTGTTCCTTGAAATGAACGACCTAACCAAGTATACCCAAGTTGAACAGTCTTGTGATGTGCTTGATAATCATAGAAGCGAGTACTACCAGCTACTTGTTTAGTTGACTTATCGTGAATAAGAAATGGATAGCTATCTTCCATTTCTCTTTTCTCAAGCGCCATTCGAATGTACTTTTCCATATTTTCTTTTCCAGCAGCGGACTGAAGGCTGTACTTCCACAAGTCTGGTTCTTTGAGAGAATAGGGTAATAAGTGAATTATATCACTTTCCTTTTTTAAAGGAACCAGCAAAGCTCTCTCATTTTCTAAAATATAATCATCTTTAAAAGAAAACATGCCAAGGATTATACGTGCTGATCAAGTAAAATCACATTGCCATCTGGATCTTTTACCATGATACTTGCTTTGCCAGAGGTGGATTCATCTATTGGATTATCTACTTGGATTCCATTAGCCATCAAGTGCTTTTGAATATCTCTTACATCATCAAAGGCATCTAATTTCTGCGCATTTTCATCCCATCCAGGGTTGAAGGTCATGATATTACCGGGAAACATTCCCTGAAAAAGACCAATTATGGTACTTTCATTTTTAAGAATTAAGTAATTTTTGTCTTTTTCTCCTGCAAATACAGAGAAACCAAGTTTTTCGTAAAAATTCAAAGATGTATCCAAGTCTTCTACACTTAGACTTATAGAGAATATACCTAACTTCATAATGAGTGATTTGATTGGACATAAAGATAAATAAATTTGCCTTTAGAGAAAACAGTACATAGTAGCTCAATATTATCTTAACAATGCTGCAATAAAACTAAGGGTAGTGTATCTTTGCACCCTTAATTAAGGAGAAGCAATGATATCAGCTCAAAATATATTTTTAAAATTTGGTGACCGAACGCTGTTCGATGAGATCAACTTTGTTATCAAAGACAACGACAAGGTTGGTTTAGTGGGTAGAAATGGGGCAGGGAAGTCCACTCTTTTGAGGGTCTTGGCAAAAGAGCAGTCCCCAGATGGCGGAGTATTAGACTTCCCCAACGGACGTACCATAGGCTTTTTGACTCAGGACATTCCAGTTAGTGATGATGTCACTGTTATGGAAGAATGTTTGACCGCTTTCTCTGAAATGCAAGAAATACAGGATAATATCGCGAAGCTGAATCAAGAAATGATGACGCGTACCGATTATGAAAGCGAATCATATGCCAAGCTGATTACCAAATTTACAGACCTAACCGAAAGATTTAACCTATTAGGAGGAGAAAACTTTAAAGGAGAAACTGAGAAGGTCCTCAAAGGACTAGGATTTAAAGAAGTAGAATTTGAGAAAAGACTCAAGGCCTTATCTGGTGGTTGGAGAATGCGAGTCGAGTTAGCTAAACTACTCCTTCGAAAACCTAATTATCTACTTTTAGATGAGCCTACTAACCATCTTGATATTGAATCTATTCTTTGGTTTGAAAATTTTCTTAAAACGTATCCAGGGTCGATCATTTTGATTTCTCACGACAAGAGATTTCTTGATAACACTACCAATAGAACCTTAGAAGTAGAGTTGGGTAAATTATTTGACTATAAAATGCCTTATTCTAAATACCTCAAAGAGCGGGCTATTAGAAAGGAACAACAGATATCTTCCTTTAAAAATCAACAAAAGAATATTGCACAAAAAGAGAAGATTATAAATAAATTTATGGCGAAAGCCAACAAAACGAAGATGGCCCAATCTATGAAAAAGCAGCTCGATAAAATGGAGCGCGTAGAAATAGATCAAGAGGATACAAGCGTAATGAATCTGCGTTTTCCACCACCTTCTAGATGCGGTGAAATTGTTTTTAATGGAAAGAATATTCATAAATCTTATGGAGAAAATCAGGTACTACGGGGTGTAGATATTCAAATTGAAAGAGGCAATAGGGTCGCTTTTGTTGGGCAAAATGGTCAGGGAAAAACTACCCTGGCGAAAATAATAGTCAAAGCCTTAGAAGCGGAATCAGGAGAGTACGGTTTAGGCTATAACGTAGAGGTTGGTTACTACGCCCAAAACCAGTCTGATGAATTGCCAAGAGATCTTACCTTACTCCAAGTGATGGAAAACAACTCTCCACCTGAGCAAAGAACTAAGCTGAGATCTATTTTGGGTAGTTTTATGTTTAAGGCAGAAGATGTTGATAAGAAAGTATCGGTTTTATCGGGAGGCGAGAAAGCTAGATTAGCTTTGGCTGCTATGCTCCTACATCCTTTCAATTTGTTGGTCTTGGATGAGCCTACTAATCACCTTGATATATTGTCCAAGGACGTTTTAAAGAAAGCCTTGATGAATTATGAGGGAACTTTAATTGTGGTATCTCACGATAGAGATTTCTTAGAGAAACTGACTAGCACCACCTTTGAGTTCAAGGATAGAAACATCCATCTTCATATGGGAGATATCAATGAATTTTTAGAAAAGCGCTCCGTTGAAGATATGCGGATGCTAAGTAAAAAATCGGAACTAGATAAAATAGAAAATGCCAATAAAGCGCAAGGCTCTGAACTGAATTATCAAGAGAGAAAGCAAATCCAAAAAGATTTGAAAAATGCCGAAAAGAAAATTGAAAAGTTGGAAGCTGACATTTCAAGATTAGAAGATTTGATGGCTGAACCTGGGTTTTATGAAACAGATAACGCGGATAAAAAATTATCTGAATACGATTCTAAGAAATCTTCTCTTACCAAAGCAATGGCAGTTTGGGAAGCTGCAGCTCTTAAATTGGATCAGTTAGATTAATTTACTTTCGATAATTTTTCGTATCATGAAGAAAAAAAGCGAAGAAAAATTCTTAACCCTTCATCCAGCAGGTAAAAAGGGTGTAAATATTCTTAAACGTAGATATGATATAATCAAAGAATATATCTTGCAAGAAGTCACTCGAGCTGGAGAAATTACATACCAGGACTTGTCAGATAAGGCTGTTAAAGACTTATCGAGTACTTTCGATGGAAAAGTAGTGTGGTATATCGTATCTGTAAAATTAGATTTAGAAGCGCGCAATATCATTGAGCGTATTCCCAAAACATCGCCTCATCAAATAAGGTTGGTCAAATAAGAAAAAGAGTTAGGTCCAATTCACCCAATCTATACCTTTTGTTAGCTTAGCTTGAGTATCCTTGTAAGGTGGTTTGTCAGATAGGTCTGTATTGTATTCCCAATGCACCACCGGCGGAAGACTCATCAAAATAGATTCCGTCCTACCATTTGTATGTAGACCAAATTTAGTTCCTCGATCCCAAACTAAATTAAATTCAGTATATCGACCTCTTCTAAGCATTTGCCATTGCTTGTCCGTTTTTCTCGCCAGCAGGTGGCTGTTTTCTTTGACTATAGGTAAATATACTTTACAAAATGTTTGACCTACATCTTTGACAAAATCCCACCGGTCTTGTTTTTCAAATCCATCTGTATTGCTCAATCTATCAAAGAAAATGCCTCCTACACCACGTGTCTCCTTGCGATGTGGAAGATAAAAGTAATCGTCAGCCCATGTTTTAAACTTTGGGTAGTAGTCTTTACTGTGCTTATCACAAGTGTTTTTTAATCCTTGATGGAAACCCTTGGCTTGCTCTGGTATAATAATATGCGGAGTCAAATCAATGCCTCCTCCGAACCACCAAATATTATTATCCATTTCAAAATATCGAACATTCATATGAATGATGGGTATCCACGGGTTTATGGGGTGCAGTACAATGGATACACCTGTAGCAAAAAATTCTTTGCCACTAATACCTAGACTTTTTTCAGCTTGTTGTGGTAGAGGACCCTCTACTGCAGAAAAGTTTACACCCCCTTTTTCAAAAACCTCACTTTTAATAACACGCGTTCTCCCGCCTCCGCCTTCTGGTCGTTTCCACTTATCTTGCACAAAATGGTACCCAGGACTGAGTGATTCCAACTGGCTACAAATATCATCTTGAAGTTCTTGAAACCATGAGGCAATTATATCTTTTGTTACCACAAGTTTATTTTTTCTTTTACAGCAGCTACAGTCTTTTTACTATTGCCAATAAATATTTCGTTATCGATAACCACGACAGGTCGTTTCAAGAAAGTGTATTCTTCGAGAATATATTTGCGGTAATCCTTTTCATTCAGATCCATCTCATTTAGCCCCATACTTCTATATTTCATAGCTCTTCGACTAAAAAAAGATTCATAGGAACCAGCCAACTCTTTCATCGTATCTAATTGAGCGCCAGTAACATGCTCTTCCTTTATATTTTGCAGCTCAAAACCCTCTCCATTATTAAGCTCTTTTATTATACGCTGGCAGGTATTGCAATTGGCTAAATGAATTATTTTCTTCATTAATTAATTCGTTTTGACGTGAAAATATGATAATATGCAGTATAAATTATAATCTATGAGTAAAAATAATATTGCTCCCTCTGAATTAATTCTTAACTCTGATGGATCCATTTATCATCTTCATCTAAAACCAGGTGAATTGGCTAAAACAATTCTCACCGTAGGTGACCAAAATAGGGTAGAAGCTGTCAGTAAGCACTTTGATTCTATAGAGATCAAAAGACAGCACAGAGAATTCACAACGCATACAGGATATATTGGAGAAAAGAGACTTTCTGTGATTAGCACAGGAATTGGGACCGATAATATAGATATAGTCTTTAATGAAATTGATGCACTATTTAATATAGACCTTCAAGAACGAAAAGTGGTTGAAGAGCCTGTTTCGCTTGACTTTATTCGAATTGGAACTTCAGGCTGCATACAGAAAGATATTGAATTAGATAGCTTTTTGTTTACGGAGTTTTCTGTTGGCTTAGATAACTTGTTTACATTCTACGAATCTGTTACAAATCAGAAAACCATCAATATTCAAACTGATTTCCAAGATTTTTGTGCAAGATCAGGAACACCTCGATACGCTACTGTATGGAATAAAGGAAGTGAGTTCTTAATGGATCATTTAAAAAAGGAAAGTGATCTAAAAGGAGTGACCCTAACCTGTCCAGGTTTTTATGGTCCACAAGGTAGACAGCTACGTTTAAATTCGAAATTAAACCCGTTTTTAGATGCTTTGTCTCACTTTAAGAGTGGAGAACATCGTTTTACTAATTTTGAAATGGAAACATCTGGAATTTATGGAATGAGTCACTTGCTAGGACATAGAGCTTTGTCATGCAATGCTATTTTAGCCAATAGAGTGAATGGTACTTTTAGTGAACAGCCTCAAGCCACAATCGACAGACTGATTGTTCAAGTTTTAGAAGGATTAGTAAGTATAGATTCTACTGACAGCGTATAATTATTGGATCTAGAAATATCCTATTTGATTCGTTTCCAGCGCGATCGTTGATAAAAAC
>CAYZUW010000016.1:0-25187 GCA_964481325.1 uncultured Saprospiraceae bacterium | reverse complement strand
ATAATGACATTTATCGAAAAAATTTCAATTTTGTCGTCATATAGGTCCTCTTTTATCTAGCATGTATTAGATTGATTTATGAATAATCAATTATTATATGTAACGATCTAAAACTATTTTATTTTGTATTATTCCTTTTAAATACGTAAGTTTCGCCCTATTAGGCAAATATAAATGTTTATATTACTGCATTTATACGCCTTAAAAGATTGAAAACTGAACACCGATAATGGCAAAAAAGAAAAAGTCCAAATTAGAATCCATTGAATTAGAGTATATATTCAGAGCCTCTCCAGCAATATTATACCAGTTTTTCACAACACCTTCCTGTTTAATTAGATGGTACTGCGATGAAGTAGATATCAATGGGCAGCAATTTAGTTTTATGTGGGATGGTTATCCAGAAGAAGCGGAATTACTTGAAAGCGTTGAAAATGAAAGACTTAGATTTAAGTGGGAGGAGTCTGAGGAGGGCGCTTATTTTGAGATTAGAATGAGCAAATCTCCAGTTACCTCAGAAACTATCCTTGAAATCACGGATGTTATAGAACCGCATGAGGTAGAAGAGCAAAAGTTGCTTTGGGAAAGCCAAATAAAGAAATTGAGACAAGAAACAGGAGGATAGTTAATATTTCCCCTATTCTAGACATCTGTATCTACCAGTACGTCTTCGTTTAGCGCTTTACTCGTAATGCTTAAAAATACCATTTTTAAGATCCACAGTATTAGCAAGCCTCCTATTAAAAAAGTTATCATAGCAACTATTGTGATGGTTAAGAAATACGTACTTCTCAAGATGTACCTGTATATATGCGTTGCTTGTTCGAAATGATTTTTATGTTTATTGGGTTACATTCAATTTAAAACTATTCATCGCTGATTGCCATACCATTAAACTGGTATTTTAGGCATTAGTCTTTATTAGATATATAAATACGTTGTTTTAACCTGAGATTCGAGTAAATCTCTGCAAAGGAATAATAAATGAAATTTTGACGAAAATTTAGTCTAGTCTTCTACTATAAGACCTAGAGATTTAGCCCTTTCTTCCCATTTGGTACGAGCGAGTTTTTGCATATCTTCACTATTGTCTAGCTCATCTAATATTTCTAATCCTAGTAAAGTCTCAATAACATCTTCCATAGTGACTACACCTTCGACTCCGCCATATTGGTCTACCACTAAGGCAATATGTTCACGAGCTTCATTGAGCTGTGTAAATAAGGCAGGAACGGGTTGCTCTTCTTTGACCACAATAATTTCTCTCATAATTGTAGAAAGTGCTTTGTCTCCGTTTCCTTTAAGGATATTATCTAAGAATTCGTCTTTTAAAAAATATCCACAAACTTTATCTAGTTCACCATCATAAACGGGAATTCTAGAGAATCGAATAGTTGGATGCTTGTCGTAAAAGGCTTGTAGCGTCATCTTCTTTTCTGCAGCCAGCATTACTGTTCGAGGCGTTGTAATACTTGTCGTTTGAATAGAATCAAATTTCAATAAATTATTGATTATTCTCGATTCACTATTCTTGATAACGCCTTGTGTGACTCCAATCTTAGTCATTGCGGCAAAATCAGTTCTGCTTAGTACACTTGTAGATTTATCTTTCTGTAGTAACTTGGTTATCAGCTGACTTACCCATACAAATGGCGCTAGAATAAATGAAATGAATGTTAAAGATCTAACGGTAAATGGCGTTAGTGACTTCCAATTGTTTGCTCCTATAGTTTTTGGAAAAATTTCTGATAAAAACAAAATCGCTATTGTCATAAATCCAGCAACAAACACTTCTCCGTTGATAGGAAGAGGGTATCCGGCTATACTCATCTCTCCAGAGCCAAATACTTTTCCAGCTTGTGCGCCTACACCTATGGCACCAACCGTATGCGCTAGCGTATTTAAGGTTAGGATAGCTGAAAGCGGTCTATCAATCTCGTCTTTAAATTCTTTTAATTTAGGAGCTACTGGATGGTTCTCCGTAATCATAACCTGAGTATACGAGGGAGTTATACTTAATAACACGGCTTCCCATATAGAACATAGAAATGAAAAGATAATAGAAACACAAAAGAAAACAATCAATAAAAACATAGTCAGTTTGGTTTAATACGTATTGTAATACTGCACCATCTAGGCTCAAAACAGGCCTTCATTATGGCAAAGCATTCTTTGTACAAAGATAGGAATACATCTGAATACCAATGCATAATCTAGTATATAGGCATAAAAAAAGCGGGAAAAGCCCGCTTTTTTTAATTGAAAAAAATAACGATTACCTAACTTTAATTTTCTGAAATGGAATCAACACTTCTCCTTCACTCATTTCATTCAACATTTTGATAGAATTAATTGATGTACCGTACTTAAGTGCTATATCAGCTAATGTCTCATTTTGCCCTACAGTATGATATATATGTTGATTTTGATAGTTGTTTAATAAGTTCTCCGATGATTCTGGAATTTTCATCGAAGAACCACTTTTTGGTGCGTAATCGGTACTGGATTTGGCCTCAAGTGTAACAGGGGACTTTTCAGTACCTGGTAGGTCGCTACTTTGTGGTATAAGTAGTCTCCAACCTGGTTTCAAATAATTATCATTTAGCTTATTAAGGTCCTTTATTCGTGAAACGGTAACATCATATTTTTTGGAAATAGCATATAAAGTTTCTCCTTGCGCTACATAGTGATACTTCCTTTTTACTGTAGGGTTACCAATAACTGTTTTTTTAACGATTCCACCTTTGCTTACAAATTCGTTTGCAGGGATAATAGTTTTGGATTGAGTTAATGAAACCTGTGCCTGAACTCTTAAATGAGCGCATACACTGATCTCACTATTACTCAACCCATTCCATTGCATAATCTCTTGGATGCTCACGTTGTATAAATTGGATAGTTTGTAAAGTGTTTCACCTTTCTTTACCACATGGTAACCCGTGTGAGGGGCTGCTGAGCAATCCGCAGAAATCGTATTATTATGTGTGTTTTTTGAGACGAATATTTTTGTGTCCTGAGGTTCTATACTTGGGTCTATTTGTATTGGAGTTTCTTTTTGGTAGATAATCTTAGGTTCTACTTTTACGATTTCTACTTCCGTATTATCGGCTGGTAGAGTATATGTTCTAGTTGGCACTTCTGCACTTTTAACCTTGTTTTCTAAAACAGCCTCGCCACCCTTCGAAGAAAATTCATCCTCCGTAGGCATATTCAAAACTCTTTCCGTAGTAGCTATAGTGGTTTGATAATCACTGTTTTGCATTAATCCGTCTTCGTAAACGATACCGCCACATTCTCCTTCAAAAAGTTTACCTGTATTTCTGTCGTAGTAGAAACCAGTATCCGCATTTCTATAAATATGCATGCAAGTCTGCTTTGTAACAGTTAGCTTGTTCTCCATTGGCATTTCTGTCTTAGTAATTGTTTTATCCATTGCCATCATGGATTCATCTGAGCTTTTCATGATTGAATTAGCCATAGACTTTTTAGTAACAGTACCTGATTCTTCAACTAGTTTGTCCTCCATCATTTCAGTATTTTCTGTGATGGTTTCAGAGTCTATAGTTTTATTACACAACTGATCAAGATAAGTAGTTAGTGGCATATCGTTGACTGTATGTAAATCAAGTTCTCTTAGATTTTTGTTTAGCTTCTTAGAGATAGAATTATACTTGATGACCCCCAATCGAGGGACTAATACCAATTCCGTTTCGCTTAGATTTCTACCTTTTGTAGAACGGTAGAAGTAGTATTCTTCTGGACAGTTTACGTTATTTGCAAAGTTGAACTTTACTTTTGACTTTAGACCATAGGTAAGGAGATCTCGGTCTGTGTCAAATGAACCTTGGTCAAAAATAAACCCAAAGTCACTGTTTCCAAACGCCAATTCATCCTCAGATGAGAAAAAATAACTCGCTGTTTCAACGGTGCTAATACGATATTTGCCATCTTCAAGCGAAACCACAAAGATATCAGTAGCTCCAGAATTGATTTCCTTGACAAACTGTTCGTCCCAAATAAGTTCGTTGCAATTTTTAGTGTCAATTGGCATATCGTTAACAATATGGTCATCATTAGCACTAATTTCTAGTCTAACGTATTCATTTTCATTAGCTTTGATATTGTAGCTAATCAAATTGGCAGTAGTCTTGAGCTTGAGATCTGCAGTTAATGTACGCTCTTTAAAAGAGAGCTTATCCATGCATGAACTATCATGAAATACATAAACTTCACCAGCGAAAACACTAAGGCAGAAAGCAAAGCTAAATAACAAGGAAAGTGGTAATTTTTTCATTATAAACTTTTAATTAATAAATACAACAACATCTTACGTGCTGCTCATTATCGCATAGTAGTTTACTTTGAAGGGGATATTATTCTCAGAAACGCTTCTCGAATGCAAGATATTATAAATATTTATAATATGTAATTTATTTTAGAATAAATTGTTAAGCTCATTGCATATATAGGGCAAAAGTCTAAAGGTAGGGGAGTTGGTTTGTCCCGTAATTCCTAAGATATCCTGGGTTGAAGCTCTATATAGTATAGTGTACAATATACCTCAATGTTATTCTTTTAAGATAAGTAAAAGAAATAGCAGAAATAACGCTCTCCACTTTCTATTTGGATATATCAGCAATAAGTCAGTATCAAAGTTTCTAAATTCAAAATATCAGACTATCTTTCAGCATGGACTTTATACAAACTTATGGAATTACCTTTTTAGAGTTAAGTTCTGCCGTACTTATACTACTTGGATTTGAATTTTTTAATCGAAAAAGCATAAAAGGGTTCTACATTATGGCTGCAGGGCAGTTGCTAGCAGCTGGGATATGTGGTTTGGCATCTCTATGGTTTCTAGGAATTATGCATTTTATAAATTTCCTCATGCAAATTAGGGGATATAACAAATGGATAAAAGAACAGGATGTAGTTAAAGCTTGAGTTTATAAAGGAGTAAATTAAATAAAAGAAAAAAATATAATGAATCAAATTCAATTCTTTGGCGCCGATTGGTGCCCTGATTGCCGAAGAGCAAAAGCTTATTTAAAGGAAAATGATATTCCATTCGAATTTGTCGATGTCGATTTGGACGAAAGCGCTACTAGAAGGGTAGAATCTATAAATAATGGCAAAAGGATAATTCCTACACTCATTATAAATGGCAAGTCCTACACCAATCCCAATAATGATCAGTTGGCGGCAGTACTAGGAATCAATGATGGATATCGTATCGTGTTATATGGAGCGGACTGGTGCCCAGATTGTCGAAAGTCGAAGGCATTCTTAACGGATAATAAAATCAATTTTCATTTCATCGATACAGAATTAAATGAATGGGCGATTCCGCTTATCACCAAACTCAACAATGGTAAAAGAAGAATACCAACGATAGTGATTAACGATGACACAGTCTTGGTAGAACCTAGCAACGAAGAGCTAAGACAAGCACTTGAAATCGTAGAAGTAAACGAGGATAGGATTTTTGATACCATTATAATTGGAGGAGGAGCAGCTGGTTTAACGACCTCTATATATGCACAAAGAGATAGATTCGATACATTGATCTTGGAAAAGAAAACCATCGGTGGAAACGCTTTTCTAACGAAGACAATAGAAAATTATCCTGGTTTTGAATCTATTTCAGGTCCTAAACTGATGGATAAAATGGAGGAGCAAGCGCGAACCTATGGGGCAGAAATCAAAACAGGAGAGGATGTCCTTTCTATTGAGAAAGAAAACGAATTGTTTTGTATCAAAACTGCAACCAAAATCTACAACAGTAAATCAGTTGTGCTTTCCACAGGATCTACTTATCGCCAATTGGACATCCCTGGTGAATCAGACCTGATAGGCTCCGGCGTCCATTTCTGCGCGACTTGCGATGGTGCCTTTTATAGAGACAGAGATATCATCGTTGTTGGTGGAGGAAATTCCGCACTAGAGGAAGGCATCTTTCTAGCAGGGTTTTGTAAAAGTGTCAAAATAGTGCATAGAAAATCGGAGTTCTCAGCTACAGAAACCTATATAGAAAAATTGAATTCCATCAAAAACATTTCGATATACATGAATAAAACTTCCTTGGAATTTGTAGCCAATGATAAAGGATTATTCGAATCTCTAAAAATAGAAGACAACGATTCAAAAGAAATAGAATTGTTGAAAGCGGATGGCGTGTTTATCTTCATCGGGCTTATACCCAACACAAGGTCATTTGAAAATATTGTTGATTTGGATAAGCGAGGTTTCATCAAAACCATCGGTTTTGGAGAGACATCTTTTCCGGGGATATTCGCTGCAGGAGATTGTAGAGAAGGAGCTATCGCTCAAGTGGCCGCTGCTACAGGAGAAGGAGTAGTAGCCAGTTACGGAATAAAGAAATATTTGAAATAATTTTGGAGCGGATTCATCAATCTTAAAATTTGGAAAAACGTCATCAATGGATATTGGCAGGATACACCCTTGTCGCGGAACAAGGAATGCATGCGCTCCATTCAGAACATCTTGCCAATATCCTTGGTAAAAGCAAGTCCTCTTTCTATCATTATTTTGGAAAGCTTGAGGATTTTAGGATGCTGTTACTAGAGTACCATGTCAAGCAAGCCGTCCCAGTAGCTGCTCAATTGGAAGTCTGCGAAAACTACGTTCCCGATATGTTGAATGTCTTGATTGAAAATAAAATCCACGTTCTGTTTCATAAGCAACTTCGTATCCATAGAGACAATCCTATTTTTGAAAAAGCATTCACTAAGGCTTTTAAGCAAATAGAGAAGCAAATTTTGAACCGCCTAAATCAACACTTTGGAATCGAAAAACAACCCCTATTTGCGAAGTCCTTTTTGAATATTGTTACTGACAATTTGCTCATGAGAATCACCCATAAGAATTTCACTTTTAAGTGGCTTAAAGCCTATACTGAAGAGTTGTCCTACCTACTTATACAAATGAAATCTGTTTAAAAAACAATTTTTGGACGGTGGCGTACAAAAGTAATCTTCTATTCCTTGTATCTTGAAAACATAAAAGTAGGTTCGCTATGTTTTTTAAGTATTTCAAATATCTAGGTGCTCATTTAGTGCCAGCAGTAGTTGCGTTCTCACTTTACATGGGTGGTTATTATACTTTTACTGCTTTACTTTTTTTGTTTGGCTTTCTACCTTTTGTGGAGCTTTTCACTACTGGTACTAAAGAGAATATGGATCAGGCAGAAGAAGAGATGGCTAAAGAAGATCCCATATACGATTTCATCATCTACTCTTTATTTCCACTGCAGTTTATAGTGTTTGGTTTTTTTCTATATCAGATCAGCGATCCCAATCTATATCTACATGAGATTATAGGAATGATTACCGCCTATGGCATGGCTTGTGGACTGGCTATAAATACGGCGCATGAACTTGGACATCGTAGCAGTAAGGTAGAACAATTGATCAGCAAGAGCATGCTTTGGACTACCCTATATATGCATTTCTTTATCGAGCACAATCGAGGGCACCACATGCATGTAGCTACCGAAGAGGATCCTGGTTCGAGCAGATACGGTGAAAACATATACGCCTTTTTTTGGAGGTCGATTACTACAGGGTGGTTATCTGCTCGCACACTAGAGCGAGATCGCCTGCAAAAAGCAGGGCAAGCTATATGGAATCTTCAAAATGAAATGTTGGTGTACAGCATTGCCCAATTTCTACTAGTTCTCTCCATTGCAATATTCTTTGGAATCCATATTATGCTGTATTTTTTATTGGCGTCTTTTATCGGCATCCTCATGTTGGAGGCGGTAAACTACATCGAACACTATGGGCTCAGCAGAAAAAAGAAAGGTCGGCGATATGAAAGAACACTCCCTATTCACTCATGGAACTCCAATCACCCTTTAGGAAGGATGGTGCTCCTAGAACTTTCACGCCACTCCGATCATCATTTCATAGCTAATCGCAAGTACCAACTTTTGCGTCACTTTGACGAAAGTCCTCAGATGCCCACAGGTTACCCAGGCATGATGTTGCTCGCCTTAGTGCCCCCGCTATGGTTCAAGGTGATGCACAAGCAAATTGACAACTACCAAGATTTGTTTACCGCACAGGAAAGCCAGGGTAGTCAAGATTTTCAGCCTATCTAAAAAGATGTTTTGGGCGATCCCCTCAAGCCAGACCACCTATCCGCGCTATTCGGGTCGGGTCATCCGCTACTCGCTGCTCGCTCGGCCCTGAAACGGGCTCACCTGATTTTCGCTACGCTACAATCAGGTGCTAGCTACTACCCCTATCGCAATTATTAGCAACTAGGAATAATCAATTGGGAATAGAATAAACAGTCGTAATAAATCCATATCTTTCGACCATATTAATAGTACAATTCACATGGCTAAAAAGAAAGGCACCTCCCTTAATTGGGATGATTTCCAAAAATTAGGGAATCCTGAAAATGCTCCTGATGAACCTCAAGAAGAGAAAATGAAAAGTAATCACTTCGTTGCGAAGTCAATCATACGCGTACATTTAGAAAAGCGCAAAGGGAAACCCAACTCTATCGTTCGAGGTTTGGATATGACCAATGCTATGATGAAAGAGTTTGAAAGAGAACTCAAGTCATTTCTTGGGGTAGGAGGCTCGCAGAAGAATGGTGAAATCATCATACAAGGAGACAATCGAGACAAAATCATAGATTTCTTTAAGAAAAAAGGCGCTAAAGACATCAAGAAGTCAGGCGGTTAATTTAGACTATCTATGAAGAAGTGGATACTTAGGTTTTCTCTCGTGTTAGTCTTAGCCTTGATAGCCGTACTTATATTTATTGTGTATCCGAAATTGCCCATCATAAGTGGATACGCCGCTAAGCGCGCATGCTCTTGCTTATACGTAGGCAAGCGAAGTCTAGAAAGCATAGAGATAGAAGAACTAGAAGCATGCCCTAAAAATTTAGCTGATCTGAATGTTAACCCTACAAAAAAGACAGTTACTGCTAGCACTTTTGGCATGGCAAAGATGACTTCTGTATACCAAGCTGGACTAGGCTGCAAATTGATAATTGACGAAGACGACCATAAGACTTCTTATTTGCCTAAAACCAAAAACAGCTTAGAAGCTGGATTGATAATTGGGCAAGACCTTCGTGATTCTACTATCCAAATAGATAAGCAAATAGGTGTGAGCAAGAGAATTGAGTTGGAAGGATTAGACGAAAGCAAGAGTATAAAAATAATCGCGACTCGCCGCAGGCGACCAAGCTCGGCGCACGGAGTGCGTAAGAAAAAGCGGTAGGAACGGCATCCTAAGTATTAGATGCGCAAGGCATTGCGCATCTAATACTTAGGATATAGTGGATGACGCGGTGCCCTGCGGAGCATGGGCATTTTTCCTAAAAAGAAATCAAATACTTTGTACTAATTATTGAGAAAGGGGTCAAAAAGTAGGGGCAATGGGCTATCTTTGAGAGAACTTTTGAAATTCGATTATGACAGAGAAGACGAAATATGAATTGCGTGGGGTATCTGCCGCCAAGACAGAAGTACACGAGGCTATCAAAGGGCTTAGCAAGGGGATATTCCCGAATGCTTTTTGTAAGGTGCTGCCAGATATCGTGGGGGGGGATGATGATTACTGCAATATTATGCACGCGGATACGGCTGGGACGAAAACGAGTCTGGCATTTATGTGCTGGAAGGAAACGGGAAATGTCGAGGTGTGGAAAGGAATTGTGCAGGATGCTATCGTGATGAATGTCGATGATATGGCTTGTGTAGGGTGTACGGATAATATAATACTGTCTTCTACTATAGGGCGAAATAAGAATCTGATAACGGGGGAGGTCATCAAGACAATCATCAGAGAGGCCAATACTTTTTGTGAGCGTTTGCAGGAATATGGTGTCGGAATCTATCCTGCGGGAGGGGAGACAGCAGATGTAGGGGATATTGTACGGAGTATCGATGTGGGCTACACTACTTTTGCAAGGCTCAAGAAAGACCGCGTTTTGGAAAATAATATCCAACCTGGGAATGTGATCGTAGGTTTTGCAAGCTTTGGCCAGGCGACATATGAGTCAAAATATAATAGCGGCATAGGGTCTAATGGTCTGACCTCCGCGCGGCATGATGTGCTGAGCAGCTATCATGCGGAGGCGTACCCTGACTCTTTTAATCCTTTGACGCCTAGCCATGTGCGCTATACTGGTACAAAGAAATTTACGGATGTGGTTACTTTTGATGGGGTGGACTATACGGTAGCGGACTTATTATTGTCACCTACTAGAACCTATCTACCCTTGCTAAAGCGTGTGTTTGATGAACACTTAAGTAGCTTGAATGGGGTGATTCATTGTACGGGTGGAGCGCAGACAAAAGTATTGCATTTCGCTGATAATGTGCATATTATAAAAGATAACTTGTTTCCGATGCCTCCTGTATTCCAACTGATTCAGCAAGAGTCGGGGACGGATTTGAAGGAAATGTATGAGGTGTTCAATATGGGGCATAGGCTGGAAATCTACACGGATGCAGAGACGGCTAAATCGCTTATCGCTATGGCAGCTGAGTTCGATATTGACGCTCAAGTAATTGGTCGGGTAGAGGCTGCTGAAGGAAAGAAATTGACTATCCAGCATAGTACAAATGAGGCGATTACTTTCTAGCTTGCTATAAAATATGGTCATAGAAGAGTAGGGCGAATTTAGATGCTGATTGTTTATGTAAATTCGAGATAAAATTCTATTTTTGATCTAATTGATACCCGAACTTTTGACTGCATTTATTAAGAATAAATTTATCACACTACTATTGGCTATTTGCTGCTGTATTATAGCGCAAGTAAATGCCCAGTCAGGCTTCTCTGCAAGCGGTTCGCATCAATATTCTCTCAAAGAACTTAATACCTCTATTTCTGGTCTTGTCGAAAACCCAAGTGATGAGTTTGTACAGCTTATATACTTTAGAAATAGCCTCAGTTTTAAAGAACAGACTTTGCTTTTGCCAGTTGCGGAGGATGGTTCGTTTAGAGTAGACTTTGATTTGACAGGAGATATGGAGCTTTGCCTAAAGTATGGGCAAGTAAGTATCCCTTTGTTTCTCCAAAAGGGCGACGATTTGAGATTGGAATTTAATGGAGAC
This sequence comes from uncultured Saprospiraceae bacterium, assembly GCA_964481325.1. Taxonomy (GTDB): domain Bacteria; phylum Bacteroidota; class Bacteroidia; order Chitinophagales; family Saprospiraceae; genus JALZVN01. The sequence goes on along the minus strand of CAYZUW010000016.1, from coordinate 14,080 downwards.
AGTCCATTGAAGACCCTTGTTTGTACGGGAAGAGGGCAGTATAACAACCAATTCATGGTGGATATGAAAAATGCTTTTGCACATATCGATCAGGGCTTTGTGCTTTATGAAATGGAGCAAAAAGACGCGTTTGATTTTAAGAATACTTTCGATAAGATACTTCAGCGGAAAAATCAATTTTATGAATCCTATGATATCGCGGCAAAATCTAAAATGACTCCAGGATTCAAACAGTATGTACAAATCGATAATCAATACTGGCATGCCAATCAATTGTTGAATTATAGAATCGAAAAGCCACTGCGTACAGGTCAAGCAGCTCCAATGGAATTGCCTATTTCTTTCTATAGTTTTTTGGAAGATTTAGACTTGGAAGAGTCGGTCTTATTGACAAGTCGAAACTATTGTGATTTTTTAGAGGAGTATTTGAAATATAAGGGAGAGTTGGCTGCTGCTGAAAAGTCTTTGGATTACGTCTCCACAAAGGTGGAAAAGGAAAATATGCTGTACAGTGAAGAGGGAGAATTTATTTACCTGAATAAGGGAGATGAAGTAGCAATTATGAACGCTAGTGAATCTAAAATAAATAAAGAGGCCATTGCAAAATTATTACCTGTATTCAAGGCGGACAAGTTAGACTATGTGAAATTGAAAAATGGGGCAAAGGGTTGGGTAAGCGATTTGAATGCAAGTAAGATAGAAACTCAAACTATCAATGAAGCCTCAGAACACAGAATAAAGAAATACGCAGTCAATAAAAAGTATAATGCGAAATTGTACAAAGAACCTGGTCATAAAGAAGTAACGGGTGCTTTGGGATATGGAGAAGAAGTGAAGTACTTACATCTTAAAACAAGTGAGCATTTTGAATATTTTCACCAAGGTGTTTCCTACTATGGAACACTAGTGCAAGTAGAAAATAATAAAGGACAAAGAGGTTGGGTGCTAAATTCTTTCTTGGAGTTGATGGAGAAGAAAGTAGCGAGTGAAGAAATTCAATCTGTGTATCTCTATAGCTTGACGGATACTTCAGAAGCTAGACAATTTTTGGAAGGAAAAGCTTTATACTACACGCTGGCAAAAGCGCTTTATTGGAAGATAAAATTGTATCCAAATGCGGATATCGCAAGAGAGATTGCCGCCTTTGCGTCTCACAACGAATACACTGAACTAAACGACATCTTACGTGCTGAATATGACGTAGAGCAACTCAGAAAAAAGAGCAGCGATAGCTATATTGAAACCTATGTGTATTCTACTCTCCAATCACCAATTATAGGGGGCTTAAAAGAGGGTCTGCCATTTGATAAGTCGGCCTTTGTACATGCGACTCGAACTCAAAAAGAAAAGAAATATGTAGACATACCACATGAACTGAAAGACAGGCCTAGTAGTAAGGTGCAGTTGTCAGGAAAGATTTTTGCGGGCGCTATGAAGCAAGCAAGCTTGACTATTGTCTATGATTATATCAGCTTCCAAGAAGAAATTGTACCACTGGTTGCCGATGCAGAAGGGAAGTATCGTTTCTCTACCGAGTTGGAGGATCCAGTTTTGGCTTACCTACGCTGTGGAGATAAGTCTTTAGAGATGTATCTATATCCTGGGGACAGAATCAATGTTGATTTTGATGTGAACAACTTCCCCAATAGTGTACGTATGGAAGGCAAGTCGGCCGCTTTGAATACTTATTTGTTAGAAGAAGAAAAGGCCTTTGCTCCACAGTTTGAAGCCATGGTTTTGAAGAGCGAAACTTTAGGAGCAGAAGACTTCATGGATTTTACTAAGTCTTTGCAGAAAAAGCGTACTCAGTTTTTTGATAAGTATAAAAAGAAGAACGCGTTGACTTCTATGGCTGAAGAGTTCATTAGAGCTAATTTGCAATATTCCTATGCCACGATGATGTTCAACTATGAAGATATTCAGAAGTATGTTCAACGAAAAGATGAAATAGTATTGCCTAAAAATTATTATGCTTTTCTGAAAAACATGCCTATTTCAGTAGAAGGCATTTTACCAAACATCCATTATGTAGATTTTATTAATCAATTTTTGGACTATCAAAAAGAGAAAGGAGACAATCAATTTTTAACGAAGACGGAATTGGCAAAACAACATTTCAATGGAGAAGTACTAGCTTTTGTGGAAGCCAAAGAATTGGCTACACAATGTCAATTGGGTAAAGCGCACATGTATGGAGAGATTATCCAGTCTTTTATCGCAGACAATGAATACGAGCAGTATAATAATGTATTGCGTTCAATATACAATGAAAATAAGCCTATTCAAATTGGCTCTACAGCACCAGATTTTGCGTTAACTGATATCAACGGCAATACCGTTCAATTGGCTGACTTACGCGGCAAGGTAGTATGTATTGACTTTTGGGCGATGTGGTGTAGACCCTGTATCAAGTCTATGACTTATAGTCAACGAATGATTGATCAATATAAGGGAAAGGATATAGTCTATCTTTATGTTAGTATGGATGAAAATCCCTCGACTTGGGAGTCATACGTGAAGACGCAAGGTCTAAAGGGTATGCATTTGAATGCTAGTAGTGGCAAAGGATATCTCTCCGATATCGCCAAGCTATATAAGGTAAAGCAATTACCAACTCATGTTATCATCGATAAAAGCGGCAAGGTGGCTTTTAATAAAGCGGGTTCTCCTGGCAATACAGTTCTCAAGAACTTAATCGATGGGCTTTTGGCTAGTCCACGTTTTTAGGTAATTATGAATTATGAATGAAAATCCTAAGTAGGTTGATTGGGGCTTTCATTGATAAAGCCACTCACTTCACATACCCCTTATACCCACTTTTAATCAGCTTCTTGTCCTTAGTCAATACTGCTTTTTCTAAACTAGCTTTATATTTAACGATTCTGTTTTGGACAGGCTTATTGCTAGCGCCTAAAATCTGTGCTGCAAGGATTCCAGCGTTCTTAGCGGCGTTGACAGCGACGGTGGCTACGGGTACGCCGTTTGGCATTTGCAAGATAGATAGCATAGAATCCCAGCCGTCAATAGAGTTGCTAGATTTAATCGGGACGCCAATAACGGGTAGTGGAGACAGGCTGGCTACCATACCAGGAAGATGAGCGGCTCCACCTGCGCCTGCGATAATGACTTTTATACCGCGAGTATGTGCTTTTTGAGCGAAGCTGTACAGTTTTTTAGGCGTACGGTGTGCAGAGACTATTTGTACCTCTATCGGAATTTTTAATTCATCAAGAATTGCAGCGGCATCTTGCATGATAGGAAGGTCAGAATCTGACCCCATGATAATACTTACTATTGCTTTACCCATTATATGTTTTACTTTTTATATTGAGGACTTGTTTTAGTTTTCTGGCATTATCTCTAGCTACATTTACATTGTCTGCGAGTAGGGTAGCATGACCCATTTTTCTATGGGGTCTGGTTTCGGTCTTTCCATACAACATAATGTTAGCACCAGGAATGTTCATGGCTTCTTCCATACCCATATATATTACCTCTCCAGTATGATTTGCGTCACCCAATAAGTTCACCATTACAGAAGCGCAAATATTAGAAGTGTCACCAAGTGGAAGGTTCAAAATAGCCCTTAGATGTTGTTCAAACTGAGAAGTATGTGCAGCGTCCAAAGTATGGTGGCCACTATTATGTGGCCGTGGAGCTACCTCATTGATTAGTAATTCACCTGATTTTGTCAAAAACATTTCCACTGCAAGAAGCCCGCATAGGTCAAATGCTTTCATGACCTGCCTCGCTAAAATATCCGCTTGGGCTGCAATCTCTTGACTTACTGAAGATGGACACAAGAGATACTCAACTAGATTTGCGGTAGGGTGAAATTCCATCTCTACTACTGGGTATGTGATTAATTCCCCTGTAGGATTTCTGGCGACTATAACCGCTAACTCTTTATCAATGTCTACTAGGGATTCCACTATGGACTTTGTATCCATGATATCGTTTACATCCTCATTAGATTTTACCACATGCACGCCTTTGCCATCATAACCATCTTGACAGGCTTTTTGGACGAATGGAAGGGATAAATCGCCGTCATCGATTGCTGCTACTATAGCTGCTTTATTTTCAAAGTGTTGATGTGCACTTGTAGGTAATACGTGTTTGTTATAAAAGTCCTTTTGCTTTCCTTTGTCCTGAATAATCTCTAAAGCATTGGGTTGTGGATATACCTCTTTACCCATGCGTTCGAGCTCTTTTAAGGCTTCTACATTGACTCTTTCTATCTCAATGGTGATAATGTCAAGGTCCTTCCCAAAGTGTATCACATCCTCATAATTCGTAAAGTCTCCTTTCACAAATCGAGAACATAAGTGGGCTGCGGGATAAGATTTTGATTTATCTAGAATATGGATTTCTAGATCAAGCCGAGTTGCTTCTAGGCATATCATCTTGCCAAGCTGACCACCTCCTAAAATCCCAATTTTTTTATCAAAACGATATTCTGTATTCACAGTTGAAGTTTGTAAGGCAAAACTATAATTAAATGAAAAGATATACCATATTTACGGCCGAATAAATATAGAATATGAAAGATTTATTGATTAAGAACGCTCGCATCGTTAATCGCGGGAAGATATTTGAAGGAGACATCCTAATTCATAAGGAACGAATAGAAAAGATTGACAAAAATATAGACCAAAATACCAAGAGAACCATTGACGCAGCAGGAAAATTTGTAATGCCTGGCGTGATAGATGATCAAGTCCATTTTAGAGAGCCTGGTTTGACTTATAAAGCAAACATTTTTACAGAATCTCGAGCTGCCATAGCAGGCGGGACGACCTCCTTTATGGAGATGCCTAATGTGAAGCCTGCTACACTTACCCAGCCGCTTTTAGAGGCCAAATATGAGGTTGCAAGGCAATATGCACACTGCAATTATTCCTTCTTTATGGGTGCAAGTAACGACAATATTGAAGAGGTGCTCAAAACGAACGGCAAGAATGTTTGTGGCATAAAGATTTTTATGGGCTCGAGTACGGGTAATATGCTAGTAGATAACCAAAAAACCCTCGAAGGCTTATTTTCCAAGGTGCCATTGTTAATTGCAACACACTGCGAAGATGAAGCTACCATTCGCAAGAACTTAGCGAAGGCTAAGGAGAAGTTTGGAGAAAATATACCTATTGAGCAACATCCGATTATACGTAATGTAGAAGGCTGTCTTTTGTCCTCTAGTATGGCAGTCGATATGGCTAAAAAATACGGGACTAGGCTACATATCCTCCACATTTCTACCAAGGATGAATTGGCTCTTTTTGATAATACCAAACCCCTGAAAGAAAAGAAAATAACGGCTGAAGTTTGTGTGCACCATTTGAGCTTCAATAGTAATGATTATAAACAGTATGGCACAAAAATAAAGTGCAATCCCGCGGTCAAAGAGGAGTATCATCAGGCCTCATTATTACCTGCTCTACTTAATGATACATTAGATATCATTGCTACGGATCACGCGCCGCATACTTGGGAGGAAAAACAAAATCCTTATCTCAGTGCACCTTCAGGAGTGCCCTTAGTTCAGCATGCTTTACATATGATGGTAGAGCTGCATCATCAAGGCAAGATAAGCATTGAAAAAATAGTTGAGAAAATGTGCCACGCCCCAGCGGAATGTTTCAAAATGGTAGATCGCGGTTACCTTGATGAAGGTGCATTTGCGGATTTAGTTATTCTAGACATCAATGATACTACGACTGTTACCAAGGAAAATCTACAATACAAATGTGGATGGTCTCCGTACGAAGGGAAAACCTTCGAAAGTAAGGTTTGTCAAACCATTGTGAATGGCCATGTGGTTTATGACAATGGTACCTTCTCCAACCAACACATTGGGCAGAGATTATTATTCGACAACTAAAAAATATTTGGGGATATCCACTACCTATCTATGGCTAAAAAAGCCATAGATAGCTGTGGTCTGGCTATCCGTTCCTTCCGACGAAAAGTCGGAACCACTTCTATCCATTATCTCTAACGCGGCTCCGCCTTGTCGTGCTTTGTCGCCTTTGGCGAGTCGCGCAAGGTAGAGATAGTACTTTTCGAATACTTAGGTTTATATAGGGAGGAGCCAGTCTTGGACGAACTTTGATTTGATTGAAGTTTGGTGTAAAACCCCCAAACGATTAGTGGCTATAATATGTGAAAGATTAGTTTAACAGATTCAAAAAGGGATATAAAACAAAAGAGGCTTTCAAATAAATGAAAACCTCTTTAAGTGTGTTTATATATTAGTGTATGGATTATTCTCCTCTAAATTTCTTAAGGATGTGCTCCATTTGCTTTCCAGCCGCTTCTCTTCCACCCAAACCGAATGAAAGTGCAACTGCTACAGCAACTGCTCCAAGAGTTAATCCAAATGCAAGGTTTACGATGTCATTTGCAATTCCCATCGTACGAAGAGCAATTGCTAAGAATAAACCTAAAGTAGCCATTCTAGTGATAGATCCTAAGAACTTATCTGAAACTGCACCAGATGCCGTAGTAGATATCCAGTTACCGATTGCCATGATGATAAGCCCAAATAAGATACGACCTGACATTTCAAGAAGGTCATTCAATAAAACTGAAATTTGCGTAAATTCTAATTGCTCTACCGCTGCAATAACACCAGTAAACATTAAAAAAGCAAATACCAAGTTTGACGCAATATGAGACATTTTGTTGTTGCCTAACATATTCGCTATACCCATTTTGTTAGCCATGTTGTCTACTCCAAGATTCGCTAATAATTCCTTAAGAATATTAGTAACAAATTTTCCACCGAAGTAAAATACTGCCAAAATGATAGAAGCAGCTATTAATTTAGGGATTGCATTCAACATTGTTTGAAGCATTCCAGTCAATGGATCAGATAAAGTTTTGAAACCCAATTTGTCAATTGCAATAATTAGAATTGGTATAAAGATTATGACAAAAACAAGTTGCTTAACAAGCTTGCCCAGGTCAAAGTCATTCGTCACGAAACCCAATTTAGTTGAAAAACGATCCAAAGATTCACCAGCAAAACCCATAAATTCAGATACAATAGTAGCTATCATATATCCTGCAAAACCAATAATACCAGCAGTGATAATCTTAGGAACAGCAGATAAGAACTCTGCAACCATACCTTTTACCGGATCAAGAACATCTGATACGCCAAGTTTTTCTAAAACGACCATCAAAACAATTAGCATTACGACAAAGTAAACTAATTTTGAAATCATCGCTTCAGGACTGAAGTTAGATTTTGTGGATTTGAATAATCTGTTATCCAAATCAGTTTTTCCTAATAAAGTTCTTGTAAGGCTCCGTAGTCCTCGAGCAATAAACCAACCAATAATAAGTACTAGTATAGCACCAATTATATTCGGTAAAAATTCACCAGTAGTGTTCATAAAGCTATCAATTGCACTTTGCAACGTCGCTGTAATATCCATTTGTTAAAGTTTTTATGTTAGATAAAGTTGAAATATTAAAAAATTGTTAATTGTTATACTCATTAAGACCCTTCTTTCCTAAAAAGTAACTCAAAGTCTCCTGATATTAGGATAATGTATAATGGAAATGTTAATTTTTGTTAACATCCCAGCAAGAAGTATAATTGACTTGCATAGATAACTCTATACTTGTATTTTTAGTCAGCAGTCCAATTTTCGTTACTTAGATATCTTGTAGATTATTGCATTTCAATGTTTTATAAAATGGGCTAAAAAATAGATGAATATTCGCCATTCTAAACATTTACTTATAGCGTTTCTTGCTTTTCTAGCCCTTAAACTGCTAGTCCCTAGGATGGATATTTTTTTTGAAAATTCTTCTGTCGAACCCTATTTTTTATCCATTGGCAGTCAAAAATTGAAGATTTTGCCTATTAGTAGGCACCTTAGTGTCCCAATTAATAAGGTAGACTGGTCTAGATTGGAGTCTCCCAAATCTATTACCATTAATAAGGAGAAAAAATCTGCTACTTATATTAAAAGATTGGATGTATTTGTAGATAATGGAAGTAGACAGGCTACTTTTAACACTTCGGCTATTGACGGTGCGTTTTGGAAGACGATTTACAAGAAATTTGGGAAGCGTTCTGTTCTATATCTAAAGATTACGGATTCTGTTGATAAGCAATATGCTTCTATTCTTTCAAATTCGCCAAATCAAAACTTCTTTGTTGAACATATAATGGGGGCATCTTTTTATAGCTATGAAACGCTGTCCATTATTAACACTAAGACTGAGGGCGATTATAACAAAGATTTTCCGTCTGTAACTTTGCGAGATGGACAATCAGATTCATTTGTACCTGTAACTTATATATCTAATGAGTCTGCTCAGGAAAATTTACACTGTAATCTAGATTTTTCAATGAGATCGCAAGATAGTTTGCATATTTTGATTAAGTCAGGGCATGGTAATATGCGCAAATTTTGTATTCCCCCTTCTGAAAGCGTATTACTCAAATCTCTGTTGGATCAACACGTTGAAGAAACCACTATATATATATCTGATGGATCTCCAAGCTCTGATCAGCGCCAACTTGGCGTTTTAGTCATCTCTGATCAAAAGAAGATGCTAGCTGTACAACCCAAATTGCTATCTCAACTGGTAGGGATTTCAATTAATGATATCGCTTACGATCATCTTTACTTTAATCCAGCTAATTTAGACTTCGTTTGGGGAGACATTGAATTGCGATTGACCAAAAATAAAGAGGGTAACTATCATGCTAAAAAGCGAGTGTCTAAAAGCAGGTGGGAAAAGTCAATCCTAGGCTCCCCTAATCTACTAATGGGAGAATCGCTTAATATGGACAGTATCTCCTTTGATTTTTCTATAGCCTCTCAGTATAAGGATACGATTAATAAGGTGAAGATTGAAAATGTACATTCTGACGATTTTAGCAATACCTTAAAATTAAACTTACCTGATACACTATTTTCTAATACCATATCGAAATCGATTATCCGTTTGGATGATATCCATAACGAAGGGATAAACAGTGGAACAATTAGCTTAGAGTTAGAAGTCTATGACGACTCTCCCAAGATAAAGGAAAAGAAATATCAACTGCATTGGGGCTTTATTGATACAACTTTAACTCAAAAAGAAAAGAAGCATTTTTTCTCAGAATCGCTATCTATGAGTATAGTTCAGTTTGAACAATTGTTAGCAAAAGAACCCGTGTTGACTTCCTCCTTGAAAGGTGTTTTAGATGCTTTTGAATTTGATTTGATTCATGTAAGAGATGAAAAAAGACTTCAAACTAAAAGAGTCGAAACCAACCTTAAGGATGTCTCCCTATTTCTAAACACGATGGAGAATTTCAAATTGAAGAATGGCATAGAGGTGGGAGATAAATTTCAATTAAGAAATTTTACTGGCCCTGAGCTTTCAAAGCAAGAGGAGCTGTTTTTTGAGGTTCTCATTAATAGCGATAAAGTAGAAAAAGAATCCATAGATGAGTCAAATGTCTTTTTGAATTGGGGAACCAGTATCCTCAAGACTGTACCCTTGCTCGATAACAGCAGGAAAAAGAAAATTCAAGATCAGATTATAGAAAGAAGTACACTACTCGAAATCATAAATCAACCTGTAGTCATGAATCGCTTTGGAACTAAAGAACCGATTGTAAGTGCAGAGTGGTTTATCAATGAAGATATTTATACTAAGCAAATTTGTAAAACAGAATGGAAAGAATGCTTTACTACCTACATTAAGGATGCTCAAGCAGGAGATTTTGTCAGTTTATTCTTAAGGACAAAGAATGGAAAAGGAGCCATCTGTCAGTTTTATTTAGATAGAATCAGGGGAGAAGATATAATAGGATATGGAAATACGGAGTTCGATAGTTTGCTATTTAAATACGCTCAACATACTTATAAGAGTGATACGAGTCCAAAGTACGACTATAATTTTGTGTGGGGGGATTCTGAGTTCACATTAGAACTGAAAGGAAATCCAAGAGTTTTCGGTGGATCTTTTAAAATTAATCAAAGAGAATTGGAGGATTTATTGGATGAAAAAATAGTTATCAACTCTAGTGATGGCGAAGTGATTTCTATTCAACATGCTTATGTGTATACCACAAATAATCGAGCTCGAAATATAAGATGGAGAAGAAAGTGGACTTCTTATGATTTTGATTGCAAGCATTTAGATTGTGCTTTGAATCTGGAAGATGCTCAAAAACTGATAAAAGAACTAGACGATGAAGTCTATAGCCTGCGGGTATTTGTAGACCAGCATGATCAGTCTGAAGAATTTGTCAAGATTTCCTTTATAGATTTCATCATTGAAAACGAGTCCAACGCTTGGATACCTCAAGAGTGGGTGTCTAGCTATGTTAATACCGATGTGTTTGAATTTCAGTTTGTTTATCAAGAAAAGGAAAAAACATTGGTAAAACTAGATAAGCAAAATGAAAAGTATAAGTGGATAGTAGATAAGTATGAAAACGACCCAGCGGTGGAGATTATAAATATTCCTACTTTCAAAACTATTCAAAGAGCGATATATACTAAAAATGATAAAGGGGCCAATAAAGAAATTCGTACCACTGAAGTACTCAGTAAAGACTATACTAATGCCTATACCCTCAATGATTATCATAACTTAAAGGGAGCAAAGACTAAGCTGTTTTGGAAGGGCTATCAATCTCAGTATGGAGGACAAACGTATTGCAAAGACGATTTTATTTGTGCAGATGGAGAATTACAACTGCAAATAGGAGAGGACATGGTGCCCATCCTAAGAGGTGATTTGATAATTCTTCCAGAGTCTGGACCTGGATATAAATTTATATTTGATGATGTAGAGAGTATGGAGATCATCAGCATTCTAAAAGATATCCCTCCAAAAACCAACCTGTTTTTTGAAAATATTATCATTCCAAATGATAAGGGAGAAAGAGTAAGGCTTCCTTTAAAATTTGCTTATCATCTAGAGTAGTTGCATTTTAGATAAGTAAAGCTATTTATTCTACTAAAGAACTCAAGAACAATAAAATGAGGGAACGCGCATCTGTGTGTTGTTCGTTATAAATGTATAATTTAGCGGAATCAATATCATGACATGAAGAACAAATCCATTTTATTCATTTTTAGCAGTCTTGCCGTGTATATAGGCTTGAGCTACTTTGGCGGAGAGGTAGGTAGAAAAATAATGTATCCATTGAAATTGTTTGTCACTTTTCTACATGAGTTTGGACATGCCTTTGGAGCCTTGATTACGGGAGGAGAAGTAGTGGGCTTTGTGGTCAATGAAGATGGTAGTGGAGTAACAACCACTCGAGGCGGTAACAGAGCTATCATCATCATGGGGGGATACATCGGTTCTGCTATATTTGGAAATTTACTTTTTTACATTGGGGCAAGGAGAGAAAAATTTACACAAGCGACACTTTATATTGTAGGTGTATTAATGCTTGTTATTTCATTTGTTTGGTTCTCTTCTTGGTTTACAACTGGTTTCTTGATTGTATTTTCTTTGGCGTTGTTTATTTTAGCCAGATTGACCAACTTAGATCAAATAATAACTATGTTCCTTGGTCTAGCAAGTATCCTATATATCATACAGGATTTTAACGTTGGTCCCAGTTCGGATTTGGCGGCTTATGCAGATCTATTTGTTTTTATTCCTAGTTCGGTTTGGATGTACGTATGGTTGATTATAGTGCTTATTCTTTTTGTGCTTAATATTAGGATGATATTCAAAGGGGCTATGAAATCTGATGAAATTTCTGTCTGATTGTAGATTATAGAAGTTGGTATAACGAACAAACAGTGACGAAAAATTACTAAGCAGTATATGATTGATAAACTAGAAAACAAACCACGTCCTCAGCAATTTTACCTTTGGAAAGGATTTGTTCTATGCTCAATAATCATCTTGTACCAAGGCTGTTCACGTACATCATTCTCATTAGTGAAGGAAGTGTATCAAGGTAAGTTAGAGGACTTAAGATACTATATTGAATTCAAGCCACATGTGGGATGGTAATATCTTGGAGATGAAGGAACAAAATAGAGAAGCCTACAATTTTAATTAGCATTTAGCATCTAATACATTGTACCAAGCACTTTTCCTTTTACATCTCCCCGGTTTAACCTAAATACCTAAGCCCTAAAACCTAAATCCTTTTTTTTACCGGGTGAGGGGTGGTAGCTACACGACCGATAGGGAAGTGGTCCCGATTTTTTCATCGGGACGGGAGCGACAGCGGAGTAGCGGACGACCCGACCAGCTATACGCTTTTTCTGCGAATAGCTGGGCACCCCCAAATTATTTTTAAAATCACTTTACCACTGTTGCTTGAACTTGATATTTAGTGCGTTTTCTAATTTTTTGAGTTCGTTCATTTCGTTCTTGGTGACCAAGCATAAAGAAACGCCCTCCTTGCCCGCTCTGGCAGTACGACCGCTACGATGAGTGTAGTAATCGACTTGATCGGGTAATTGGTAGTGATAGATAAAAGCTAAATCTTGCACGTCAATACCTCTAGCCGCCAAGTCCGTAGCGACCAAAAATTGCACCTTTTCGTTTTTGAAGGCGCGCATCGCTTTGTTGCGTTCTTTTTGAAGGAGGTCACCATGGATACAGTCAGCAGCAAAGTTTTTAGCAATGAGCTGCTTGGTCAAAGTACGCGTGACGGCTTTAGTTTTGCAGAAGATAATGCCTCTATTCTCTTTCTGATTCTTGAGTAATTGAAATAATACTAGGTGCTTATCTGTCTTCTCGCATTGGATGTACTGATGCTTTATATTTTGATTGACGACATTCTTTCCACTGACTTGGATACGGTAGGCGCCATCTCGAATATGCGTATTGATAATCTGCTTGATCCCTTGTGGTAGGGTAGCAGAAAACAACCACTTGTTTTCAACCGAAGATAGCATAGTCAATATCTCGTCCAACTCTTTTTTGAATCCCATGCTCAGCATCTCATCCGCCTCGTCCATCACTACGGTATGCACTTGGCGAATGTCAACGGCTTTTCTACGCACTAGGTCTATCAACCTACCTGGCGTAGCGACAACTACATGCGTGGGTCTGCGGAGTGCTATAATCTGTTTGTCGATTTTCTCTCCTCCGTACACTGCCTCTGCAAAAATCTTATCCGTGTATTTGGTGAATTTGAATAATTGCTTGGCGACTTGCTTGCTGAGCTCTCTCGTCGGACAAAGCACCAAAACCTGTGGAAGATTTATAGAGGGATCTATCTTGGCTAATAAGGGCAAACCATAGGCAGCAGTCTTGCCCGTTCCAGTCTGCGCCTGACCTACTAGGTCGGTATTTTCCTTTAACAAAATAGGAATGACTTGCGCCTGAATTTCAGTTGGCACCTTGATACCTAATTCATCTAAACCCTTGATAAATGAATCCTTGATACCTAATGAGGAGAAGTCTTGCACGCCGTGTATTTTTTAATTGGCTGCAAAGGTAGTTTTTAATGAGAGAATTCTCAATAGACATTGCATCAAAGATGTATTTTGGATTTCTTTTGTTGGATTCGTTGATAAATTAGGTGAACCTTTTTCTGCTTATGTTATTTAACGTTTCATCGAAAGCCTATCCATATGATAGTCAGACTGGTCGTTTTCTTAGTGATAAACTTTAAAGCCTTAGGCATAGGCAGCTACTTTACGAGCCCTGGAGCGGCATCAGATTGGTATCAAAATCTGAACAAAGCCCCTTGGACACCTCCTGGTTGGGTGTTTGGTGCTTCGTGGACAACAATCATGATTTGTTTTTCGATATATCTGACTATCCTCTGGGATAAAGTTAGTGACAAGGGTTTCTTACTGAGTTTGTATGTCGTTCAGCTACTACTGAACATTGGCTGGAACCCGATATTTTTCAAATTTCACCAATCGGGAGCAGGATTGTTAGAGATAGGCCTGTTAGCTTGCTTGATTTATTTTTTCCTTTTTCATTACTGGTCTTCGCTTAAGTGAAAGTCTCTATTGATATTGCCTTACGCCGTCTGGATTGCAATAGCTACTTCTCTCAATGCCTATGTATGGTTTATGAATTGAGTTATATCTTGGTCGAGCTGATACTTATCTATTATATACGTACCTTT